>JASFIU010000009.1:0-29796 GCA_050122495.1 Desulfobacterales bacterium
TCGCAGCGGTTAATGACATATCATCTTCCGTAAGTGCCGTAATCAGAAACCGCCCTTACCGCTGCTTTGATATTTTCTGCGGGAGTGGTTGCACCGACATTGCATAAATATAGACAAAAGCGTCCGCCTTTACCGCCGATCTCGATGTAATGTTTAACCCGTGCACGGATTTCATCCGGTGCGCTCAATGCCAGAAAACCGGCACCGACGCCGAGAATGAGCGGCACGCCTTTTTCTTCGGCGTAGTCTTTGTAAACCGCCGGACCGATTTCAGCCACATCAGGATCCTGCCCCTCCAGAAAGTTGGGACAAACCTGCAATTTGAACTCGAGCATTTCTTCAGGGTGCTTGAGGTGACTTTCGCCCACCCAGTTGGGTACATATATTTCCGGGCCGCATATCTGCCTGAGGCGCTGAATATAGGGCACGATCCAATCTCTCAGAATATCCATATTGATGATCGGAATCGAGCTGGTGGCATCATTACCGCAGATACCCTTAGCGCCGGGAAATTTTTCTCTAAGATAAAGGATCCAGGGGGCCAGTAATTCTTCCACAATGCGGTCAAAAAGCTCACTGGCAAAAGCCGGCTGCATGAGAATGTCCATAATCAGCTTTTCGATGCCCCTGATGTTGGCTGCCAGGGTGAACGGGGCGCAGAAATTAAGTGTCGGCGTCTCACCGATGAATTCACCGAAGAGATTGTTTATTTCAACGACCATCGCCAAACGCCCATCGGCAGCAAAATCCGGGGTGGTTATTTTTTTTAAATCCGCTTGACTTTTAATCAGCGGATCTGAGCGATCCACATCCGGCATGCCATTCTCACTGAAAATAACGGTTTGTCCGATGGCTTCAGCCTCGATGTTATATACGTCATAATCAAGGGTGGGAACATCGATAGCGTATTTTTCCAGGACAGACAGATACCCGTCGACCAGGAGGTCCGGCCGGGTAAAAAATTGCCTGGCGTTCAGGCCAAGTTCATTCATTGCAAATTCATGCATCTGAGCAAAAACAGGAACACGGTCCGGAATTCCATTCATGGCGGCCTGCAGACGACCCAAACCTTGCTGAAAGCTGGCGTAATCTTTTTTGAACTTTCGCATACCCGATGGTTCCTTTGAATCTAGATGACGATTCTAATTCTCTTTGGTGTGAGCGCCTCCGGCCAAGGTCGTTTATTGGAGTACTGACATACCCAATGGATATAGTGTCTGTAAAGAGAAGAATGAAAAAATTTTATATTTTCGGTACTGTAATCAATAAAATGATAGTTTTCTAGATGCCAAAAGCACCTTTAAATTTTGGTCTTGGAGTACTGGAGTGATGGGGTCGTTCCTTGGTTGCGTGTTACGCGTTACGAGTTGCGAGTCAAGAGCATCAGCATTTAGTTTGCAGTATGTTAACCCGTAACCCGCAACACTTCAAAATTAATTGAAATTGAATGCTGCCGTAATGGATTTAACTTTTTTTGGATTATAAATCTGCGCATTTTTAATATTGACACTTGGTTATAAATCTGAAATGCCGTACCTGTTTTTGCGAGTATTCGGATTTCAATATCTGCAAGAGACCGCTGAAAGGAGGCCCTATGCATTTTGCCGAATTTCTCACCGAACAAGAGGTTAAGCAAATTCATGAAGCTTCGCTAGAGATTCTAGAAACCGTCGGTGTTCTGGTGCACAACGAAAAAGCGCGGGGAATTTATGGCGAGCACGGCTGCCATGTGGATTCCAAAACATTGATCGTCAAGATTCCGCCAGGTGTCATTGAAGATCAACGCAAATCATTTGTGCCCCACTTTACGTTTACCGGGCGGGACCCCCAATTTGATCGGACGCTCCCGGAAGATGGACCTGTTATCGTTACAGCGAGTACAGCGCCCAATGTGATTGATCCTCACACCGGCGAAGAGCGGCGCGGCACATCCACCGATATCGCCAACATCGCCTTTTTGATTAACGCGCTCCAGGGGTATGATGTCTTCTCGATATCAACACTTGCCGACGACGCACCTGAAGGGCAATTCAGCCTCTGGCGCTTTTACCCGGCATTAAAAAACTGCCTGAAGCCTGTCCGCAGCAATACCCCCAACATGCAAGAATTGCTCAAGGTCCTGGAACTGGGGATGCTGATCGCCGGAAGTGAAGATGCCTATATGGAACGACCCCTGATCAATCATCACTGCTGCCCGGTCGTATCGCCGCTGACCATGGATGCCCAGATCACCGAACAGATGATCTATCTGATCGAGAAAAAGCTGCCGGTATATTGCACCATTGCACCCAACGGCGGCATGACCGCACCGATGAGTCTGCTCGGCACTTTGGCCCTTGCAAATGCTGAGTTTCTGGCGCTGGGGGTGCTGATGCAGATGGTTCGGCCCGGGACACCGCAGATTTATGCGGTTTTATCTACGATTGCAGATATGCGTGATGGCAGCTACGCCCCGGGGGGCATTGAAACCGGAATTTTACAAACCGCACACTGCCAGATGGCGCGGTTTTACAATGTTCCCAGCGGCGGCTACATCGGTTTGACCAACGCCCACCTGAATGACGCCCAATCCGGTTATGAAACCGGGATGAGCACCACCGCGGCGCTGCTCGGCGGGGCGGACATGTTCAACATGGGCGGACTTTTAGGCAGCCTCATGAGCTTTGATTTTGCCAAAGCGGTTATTGATAATGAAATTAGCCTGATGCTCAAACGCATGCATCGGGGTTTAGAGTTTAGCAAAGAAAATCTTTGTCTTGATGTAATCGCCAAGGTCGGGCCCGGCGGGACTTACATGGAAGAAGCCGATACATTCGATCGCATGCGCACGACTGCGGTTTTGCCCAAAATAGCAATTCGCGAAATGCGCGGTCCCTGGTTAGATAGGGGAAGTCCCGACATCCAAACCCGGGCGCTCAATGCCGCCAGAGAAATCCTGACAGGTGATAATCCGGCTGTTTTTTCAGAGGATGTCGATGCGAGGATCCGCTCCCGGTTTAAGGAATTGGTGGACGGGAATGCCCGATGGGGGCGCTAATACCAGAGAAAATTTGCGCATCTGCGCAGATCAGATTTCTGCTTTAGTTTTCTAAATCGGCGATGCATTCTTCGATAATATCCAGTGCTTGATCCAGTTCTGCTTTGGTGATGATCAGTGCCGGCGTAAGGGTGATAATGTTTCCCATCGTGAGCTTAAAGCTCAATCCTTTTGAAAGACATGCGTACATGACGGCCTCGGCTTCGTCGCTGGCGCGTTCGCGTGTTTTTGGGTCTTTGACCAGTTCGATTCCGAGAAAGAGCCCCAACCCGCGTACATCACCGATCAGCGGGTGATGCCTTTTCATTTTGTTCAAGCGGTCCAATGCATATCGCCCTAAAGTACGGGCGTGTTGCACCAGATTATGCTTTTCGATATAAGCGATGGTGGCCAATGCGGCAGCACAGGCAACCGGACTTTTTTCATGGGTGTAATGGCCCAAGGCCCGATTGGCGGCAACATCCAAATCTTCGCGGGCGATGATCCCGGCAAAAGGTATAATGCCACCGCCCAGTCCTTTGCCCAGCACGACCATGTCCGGGGTAACTTCGAAATTTTCAAAGGTAAACATCTTGCCGGTACGGCCCAGGGCATGGGGAATTTCATCAAAAATTAGCAGCGCCCCATGCCGATCGCAGGCCTGTCTTATTTTTTGCCAGTATTCAGGCCTTGGGATATAAGGCGTGCTGCGGATGGGTTCGGCAATCACGGCCGCGATGTCACCTTCCTTTTCAAGAATGTATTCCACGTAATCGGCACACGTCAGGTCGCAGCCGCCGCGGTTGCTGCAGCCAAACGCACAACGGTATTCATCCGGCGGCGGCGCATGCTCCGCACCGGGAAGCAGCGGGCCCATGTTCTGGCGAAAGACAGCCTCACCACCGATGGATATGGTGTCCAGGGTGGCGCCGTGAAAGGAATCCCACATGGAAATGGTTTTGTGTCTCCCGGTGGCGATTCTGGCCAGTTTAAGTGCGATACCGACGGCCTCCGCCCCGCCCGGGCAGAACAAGGATTTATTTAATCGGCCCGGAGCGATTTCGGCCAGTTTTTTGGCCAGATCCACTGCCGTTTGATTGGTGTATCGGCGGGTGCAGAATGAAAGCGCCTCGAGCTGTTTTTTTACGGCGGCAATGACATCGGGATTGCTAAAGCCGACCTGGTGGACATTGTTCCCATGAAAGTCCATGTAGCGTCTTCCCTGAAGGTCTTCAATATAAATGCCTTCACACGCTTGCATCGTATTCAGACATGGAGTGGATAGGGATTGTTTTAGAAAATAGCGCGCATCTTTATCGAGGAGCGCACGGCTTTTCGTGTCCAGATATTGTTTTTGCCAGGCCTCCCTTTGCGGTGAAATATTAATATCGCCTTCTGACTTGTCCAGGTTCTCCATATTCGGACCTCTTTTGCGGGTATTGGCAGTTGCCGATAAATTTTTATCTATTTCAGATCAATTAAGTCAAATGAATAATTTTTTAGCTTGATTTGGATAGATTGCCTAAATACAGTATCCATATATCAGACGGCCACTTATTTAAACAGGAGAAATCCACATGCAGAGAGAGAAACGGTTTGAACGCGAACAGGGTGATATCAATTTAACCCCCAACCGCAGAAAGTTTTGGGAGCGGAATCTATCGGGGCAGGCCAAAAGATGGTTTGAGGACGACAGCAAATATTTTCTTCACCAGAGCCTTTCCACCCCGGTGCTAAATGTCATTTCGAAGGCAGAGGGCATCTATCTCGAAGACCTGGATGGGAAACAATATATCGATATGCACGGCAACGGTGTCCATAATGCCGGCTTCAATAATCCGCATATCATCGCGGCCCTGAAAAAACAGATGGACGAGGCCCTGACCTTTTGCCCCAGAAGATATACGAATAGAACCGCGATCGAGCTTGCCAAAAAGCTGGCCGAAATCACCCCTGGTGATTTGAGCCGTTCGCTTTTTTGTCCCGGTGGTTCCGAGGCCATTGAAATGGCCGTTATGCTGGCCAAACAGGTGACCGGCCATTTTAAGACCATCTCGTTCTGGGATTCATTTCATGGCGCCGGTTTCGGAGCAGCCAGTGTTGGCGGCGAGGAGCATTTCAGCGGGGGATTGGGTCCGATGGTTCCCGGAGCCCTGCATGTCGAGTTTCCGAATTACTACCGCAATCCCTGGGGGTTTGACAACCCCGATAACGTGGATGCCGAATGCCTGCGGCAAATTGAAGTCGTATTGCAAAGAGAGCCGGAAATGGCCGCTGTCATTGCTGAGCCTATCTCAGCCACCCCGATGGTGCCGAGCCCGGGATACTGGCAGGGGGTCAAAAAATTATGTGAAGACTATGGCGCTTTGTTAATATTTGATGAAATCATCGAAGGCTTTGGGCGAACCGGTAAGATGTTTGCGAGTGAATACTATGTCGCACCGGATGTTTTGGTGCTGGGCAAATCACTGGGCGGCGGCCTGCTCCCGTTTGCCGGAATTGTCACCCACGAAAAGTATAATACCTGTCCGCATCGATCCATCGGCCATTATACCCATGAAAAAAATGCCCTGTGTGCAGCCGCGGCATTAGCCGAGATAGATTACCTTGAAAAACACAAGCTTTGTGATCATGCGGCTGAACTTGGACGATACACGCTAAAAAGACTGAACGCCATGAAAGCCAAACACCCGTTGATCGGAAATGTAACCGGGGTTGGGCTGCATATCGGGATCGATCTGGTGACCAACTCCAAGACCAAAGCGCGCGCTGTGGATGAGGCCGAAATCATTATGTTCAAATGCCTTGAAAAGGGCTTATCTTTTAAAACCATTGAGGGCAATGTGATCACTTTAAGACCGGCTCTGGTCATTACTCAGGAAGAAATGGACCGTGCACTGGATATCCTGGAAGCGGTGATAGGCGAAGTCGAGAGTGGGAAAAAGTATTAGCTGTATTTAATGGTTTTGTACTTTTTTCAAAATTAGGTCTATAATGAGAACTTAGGTGACGATTATATTCTCCGGATGTTATCTCACAATTTTAGATTTCGACGCAGGTGAAGCGGAGGTGGCGGCACGATCGAACCTATACTTCTCTTAATATTGGGTGCCGGCGCGTATGTCGGGTGGAACATCGGTGCCAATGATACGGCCAACTGTGTGGGCACTTCGGTGGGCTGCGGTTTAATTTCTTTTCGAAATGCCGTCATTCTGGTAGCCGTTTTTTCAATTTTGGGCGCCCTCTTGCAGGGTCAATATGTAATGAAAACCATCGGCAAGGGGATTGTCAAAACAGATTTGAGTTATCTGGCGGTGATTATCGCCCTGGTCTGTTCCGGTTTTTTTGTTACCCTGGCCACCTTTTTTAGAATTCCGACATCCACATCCCAGGCGATTGTCGGCGGGGTTGTCGGTATCGGTCTTGCTGTTAACGCGGATATTGATTTTGCAAAATTCATCCTTATTGCCGAAAGCTGGATTATTTGCCCTGTTTTGGTCATGGTGCTATCGTTTGGCTTAATGCATTTGATCAGATTTGTCCTGCGCAGATTGGAAACCAGTTCACTTCTTTTTCAAAATGCGATGGGCTGGTTGTCGATCGGCTCGGCCTGCTACGTTGCCTATTCGATGGGCGCCAACAATGCGGGTAATGCGGTGGGCCCGATTGCGAATCTCGGGATTGTGCATCCCAAGCTGCTACTTCTTATGGGAGGTCTGAGTATCGCCCTTGGCGCGGCAACCTATGGAAGAAAAGTCGCCGATACGGTCGGTAAGGGCATCACCCCTTTAGATATACCCGGCGCATTTGCAGCCCAAATATCGTCTGCTTTTGGTATGCATTTCTTCTCGATACTCGGCATACCGGTATCCACTTCATCGGCCATAGTCGGTGCGGTTGTCGGCATCGGGCTCGTGCAAGGTATGAAGGCCATCAGTAAAAAAACAGTAATGACCATCCTTTTAGGATGGTTGTTGACGCCAACTTTTGCGGCAGCAGCATCCTTTTTGATGTACAAATTAATTAAAGTTGTTTTCGCATAAATAGGAGTGATTATGGCACTATTTAAAAAGGAAAAAAAAGTCGTCGAGCTTATTTTAAAGCACCTGGATTTGATAGAGGGGTCCATAAAAAACGGTTTGAAAACAATTGAGTTTTACATTGAGGACAATATCAGTGAAGCCAAGGTCTGGTCCCGTAAAACACGGGAGTTGGAATCTGAAGCTGACCTTATCAGACATGAAATTCGCGATAAATTATACTCCGGTGCTTATTTGCCGCTGCTGAGAGAAGATATTTATAAACTGGTCGAAAGTATTGACAAGGTGGGCAATGCTGCCGAAGCCTGCGCGGATTTCTTTCTGAACCAGCGCCCCTCGATTCCCAAAGATATGAAAGCCCATTTTCTGGATGCCAGCAGAGAATCCCTGGGGATTGCTGAATCTTTGAAACTGGCGGTGATGTGTTATTTAAAAGGAGATTGTAAAATAGAAACGGTCCGCGACCATACCAGAGAAATCGGCCTCCAGGAATCCAGAGTGGATAAGATCGAATGGGATCTGACCAAAGAGATCTTTATTTCCGAAATCGATTTCGCCCACCAGACCCATTTGAAACATTGTCTGGACACGATTGTTGAGGTTTCAGACCGGGCCGAAGATGCCGGCGATCAGCTTGAACTGGCCACGCTGAAAGCCATGGTCTAAATTACATCTTTCTTTGTGAACTCCGTTATCTGATCTTGTGAGTATCCCAGTTCCTTCAGAATCGGAGCGGTGCTCTCTCCAAAGTCAACGGCATCGCTGCGAATTGAACCGGGGGTTGCGCTTAATTTAACCGGCACCCCGATGGCGGCTTGCTTCTTTCCGGTTTTTCCCTCCAATTCCATGATCATCTCACGTTCCCGAAAAAGCGGATCATCCAAAACTTCAGCAAAGGTTTGCACCTTACCCCAACATATTTCCAGATGCGCCAGCTCGGCGTCCCATTCATCCAGGGTTTTGCGCTTAAAGGTAGAACGCATAAAATCTAAAATTTCCTCACGGCGGCTGTCATCGTATTGAACGGCTGCATACTCGGAAACGCCCAGATGCTCACAGAGTCTTTTCCAGAATCGATTCTCTACAGCGCCAATGGATAGAAACCGGCCGTCGGCCGTTTCGTAGGTGTTGTAACAGGCGTAACGATGAGAGAGTATGGCGTCCGCGCGCCTGGGATCTTCGCCGGTCAGCTGTTGAAAATAAAGCACGTTGGGCAAAAAAGCGACCATGCCGTCGGTCATGGAGATATCGATATATTGGCCTTTGCCAGTTTTTTGACGGTTAAATAGAGCCAGCAGAATTCCGATAGCAGCGTTCATGCCGCCAGCGGCAATATCGGCAATCGGGATTCCCGGAATCGAAGGCGGGCGGTCTCGTTCACCGATAAGATTCAAAACACCCGCGAAGCTTAAGTAATTGACGTCATGGCCGACCCGATCGCGAAGCGGGCCGTACTGGCCATAGCCTGTGATGGCGCAGTAGATAATTTGGGGGTTCACCTTGCGGACGCGCTTATAGTCAACGCCTAAACGTTCTACCACACCGGGCCGAAAACCTTCGAGCACAACATCGGCCTTTTCAACCAGTCGGGAAAAAATCTGTTGGCCTTCTTCGGTTTTCAGGTTGAGCGACATGTGTTCTTTGTTGCGATTGATGGTATTGATAAACAGGCCGTCAGCTAGAAATTGCTTGCTTTCGATGGCAATCACGCGGGCACCGTGATCTGCCAGAATCATGGAACAATAAGGCCCCGGCAAGAGCCGGGATAGATCAATGACCGTTACTCCGGAAAGAGCACCGGGTTTAAACATGATTTTCTCCTTTTTCTATTAACCAATAACAAATAGCAATTAACTTTAAATGGAGTCTGCGCCCCAGGCGCAGACATCATTTGCCCTTAAATACAGGCTTTCGCTTTTCCATAAACGCACTCACCGCTTCAATCAGATCTTCAGACGGCGATGCGGCCGCGTTTTTTTGAGCCACATATTGCAAACCGGCTTCGATACCGTTGTCGCGACTGTAAATTATGACGTTTTTGGTTCCCTGGACGGTCAATGGCGGGCATGCTGCAATCTGGGAGGCCAGGTTTTCGGCCTCCGCATAAAGCGCAGGGGGATCATCACATATCCGCGTAACCAACCCCATCTGTAAGGCCTCCGGGGCTGTGAAATCTCTGCCGGTCAAAGCCAGTTCCCGGAACCAGCCATGCCCGATGATATACGGTAGGCGTTGCAGTGTTCCAACATCGGAAATAATGCCCATGCGCGTTTCACGGATGCTGAATATCGCATCTGCGGTGGCCATACGGATATCACAGGCACAGATCAAATCCACCCCGGCCCCGATGCAGTGGCTGTGGACTGCAGCGATAACCGGTTTGCGGCATTTTTCAATCTTCGTGAAACTTTGCTGCAGCGCTAAAATCCCCTTGCGCATGCTTTCACGTCCATCTGCAGAGTCCTGACCGAGCAATTTTGCGGCTTCCTCAAGATCGGTACCCGCGGAAAAACTCTTGCCTTCAGCTCTAATGATCACCACACGGATGTCCGCATTCCGATCAAAATTTTCAAACCATTCTCCGATTTCTTCAAAAAAGGCGAGTCCCATGGTGTTTCGTTTCTCGGGCCGATTGAAGATCAACCAGGCGATATGGCCATCTATTTCGACTTTAAAATTGGATGTCTCGGTCATAAAGAGTCCTTTCCCTAAATTGATCGTTTCAAATTTTAAAAAGGGGAAATATTTTTTGTTTTAAAGGAATTCTATCGATTTATATTTTTCACTTTGCGTGCTTTGCGACTTTGGGTGAGGCCCATTCCATTCGAACGGTCCCGATTCTCAGGCGGCCTTCATTTTATTTCTGATTTCCTCGGCCTGGGACATCATGCGGTCTAACAGCGTTTTGACCGGCAAAATTTCTCTGGCAAAGCAAATTCCTTGCCCGCAGGCTAAAATTCCCTCATCCAGATCGCCATGATCGTACATTTTTTTGGCCCGCTGACCGGAAACAACTTCCATGATTTGCGGAAAATCTGCTCCGCAGCTTTCCAGATCCGTACAGGTGCTGGCAGCCGCATTGTGCCAGACCCGGTGCGTCGCATTAAGGGATCGCATGATAAGCGTGGTGTCCATTTCACTGGCGCCAATTAAAGCGGTTTTCAGATTATCGTGAATCGGGCATTCTTCCGTTACCAGAAGACGCGTGCCCATGATCACGGCTTCAGCCCCCAGAGACAGTACCGCCATTAAGCTGCGGCCATCGGAAACACCGCCGCCGCCGATGACCGGAATCTGAACGGCATCCACCACGGCCGGCACCAGGACCAGGGTCCCGATATCCAGCTTGCCGGTGGCCCCGCCGTTTTCATAGCCGACAACCGTAACAATATCGGCTCCCATATCCTGGACTTTTAGGGCGTAACGTACGCCCACACATTTGTGAATCCAGGTCATACCGGCTTGCTTAAATCGCCGGCATAGCGCTTCAGGGGCCGAATGACCGGATGTTTCCACGATTTTTACCCCTTTTTCCTCCAGTACTTCCATGTAGATATCGTTGTCCATCTGTCGCATGGCGGGAAACAGATTGATGTTAACGGCAAACGGTTTATCGGTCAGCTCCTGGGTACGATCGATTGCCTGTGCGAAGGCCTCCCGGGAATCATACATGGCCGAGGCCATGATACCCAATCCCCCGGCATTGGAGATGGCTGCAACAAAATCGGCATCGCTGATCCACATCATGGTCCCACCGATAATGGGATATTTGATCCCCAGCATTGTGGTTATCTTGGTTTCAATCATGTCGGTCTCCTTTTATTTTCATTATCAATAATGTGCGCTTGAAAGCAATATTAGCTCACAGCTGATAGCTTGTAGCTCAAAGTCGATCCACAGATTTCATTGGATTTGTGATTTAACAATCCGCAGATTACGCAGATTACCACAGATTTGAAAAATTAATATTAAGGGATATTTATCAGATTAAATATCTGTATAATCTTCGTAATTACGGTATAAGAATTTAACCCAAAGAAATAATCTGCGTTAATCTGCGTAATCTGTGGATATTATTGCATCTGAGGATCAATCTGCTCTGAGCTGTCAGCTATGAGCTGTATGACTTCAAACCCTGCCGATCGCTTTCAAGCCTCCTTTACGATAAATATGAGAATCCTGTTTTAAAGTCAAATCTCTTTTCGGCTCCCAAAAAGCTGATTGACGACTGTTTTGCTCTGGAGTATGGTGCCTGCCAAACAGAATCAACCGTCTCAACAAATCGATGCGTTTGTCAGAGAAATAATGTATACCGCGCAGGTGCCTCGATCAGGGAGTTGACACAATGACATCGCAAGGTGAAAAGACGAGAGCGGATACCGTTTTGGGTGTCGTATATGCGGCCAGCGCGTTTTTGATCTGGGGGCTCAGCCCGATTTACTGGAAAGCGTTACGAGCGGTTCCGGCATTCGAGATCATTTTGCACCGCATCGTCTGGTCTTTTTTCTTGCTGGTGCCGTTGATTCTTATCATGCGGCGCTGGACGGATTTTATCGATGCGTTGAAAAATTACCGTACCCTGATCATCCTTTTATTTACCGGCCTGATTATTGCCGGCAATTGGCTGTTGTATGTCTGGGCGGTCAACCATGATAAACTGCTGCAGGCCAGCCTGGGTTATTACATCAACCCCCTCGTGAATGTGATGCTGGGAGTGGTTTTTCTCAAGGAGCGCTTACGGCCCCCGCAGATTCTGGCGGTGCTGTTGGCCACGGCAGGTGTTTTGTACCTGACTATCTACTACGGTGAGTTTCCCTGGATCGCCTTGGCACTTGCGGTCAGCTTTGGGCTTTATGGCCTTATTCGAAAAACAGCACCGGTCGGGTCACTGGCCGGGCTGACCGTTGAGACACTGTTACTTTCTATCCCGGCCCTGGTTTACCTCTTTTATCTGGATGGCCAGGGAGCGGGCCATATTTTTCGGATCAGCCTGAAGGTAGACCTGTTGTTGATGGGCTGCGCCCTGGTGACGGCAATACCCTTGCTCTTTTTTACCCTGGGTACCCGGCGGCTTTACCTTTCAACTGTCGGTTTGTTACAGTACATAAATCCCAGCTGTATGTTCCTTATGGCAGTGTTTTTATTTCGTGAACCCTTCGAAAAAGCCCAGGGGGTTACGTTTATATTCATCTGGACCGCCCTGGCAATTTATTCAACGGACTCCATCAAGCATTTTAAACGCCAGGGGCAAACTATATCCGATCCGGAAAACCGATTGACTTAAGTCAAGGGCCTTTTCTCACCGGACCCTGATTAGGCTGAGAGTTGTCTTGCGCATCAATAATATCCCCAAACATCGCAGGTATCCGGAGTTTTGGCCCTAATATAAGTCGGGCCGGCGATGGGGCAGGAAATAACGCATGCGGTGGCCTCTTACGTTTTTTAATTCTTCAGCATTTAAATCCGCAACAATCATATGTTCTTCTCCCCCGGTATTCTTTTTGAGGATTCGACCGGAGGGATTGAGGATGACACTTAGGCCCGGGAATTGAAGCCCGGCCTGATTGTCACCGGTCTGGTTGCAGGCTACCACATACAGGCTGTTGTCAAACGCACGGGCAGGCAAATGTCGCATCCAGGAATTGAATTTTTCGGCCGGTGTGCCTCTGGGCGAGGCATGCGGCATAAAGATGACATCTGCACCCTGGGTGGCCATATGGGTGGAAAGCTCGGGAAAATGGACATCATAACATAGCTGGATGCCGAATTTGACGCCCTTGATCTCAAACATCGGTATGGTCTTGCCCCCGGAAAACACATCGATCTCCGGAGGGGCAATGTGGATCTTGCGATACGGCCCGGCGACGCCCTCAGGTGTGACCACCAGATGACTGGCAAACACGCGGCCATTGGCGTCCGTTTCCGCCAGTCCGGATAAAATCGCCATCTTAAATTCCCGGGCCATCGCTAAAATAGATTTACTGATCGCTCCGGGCACCGTTTCTGCAAAACCTTTGATTGCATTCAATGTGCTGTAACCGGTAACATTCATTTCCGGAAAGCAGATCAGATCCGCACCGCGTTTCCCGGCGGCCGCAACCCAGGAGGCCATCTGATCCAGGTTTTCCGTAATGCGTCCAACCGGACAATTCAAAATAACTGTAGCGATGCGGATGTCGTTCATAATCACATATTAGGTTTCAGGTGTCAGTGTTCAGGTGTCAGCTTTTGGCCCAGAGGGCCTAACGTCAGTCATGCTGCTTTAAAGACAGAGACAGAACTCTGAGATATTTCGGGTTCCTGCATAGCGTGAAGTGCCCTGACACCTGACACCTGACACCCGCCTGCGCGGCCGTAGCCGCTACAGCGCGGCGAAGGCCCGAAACCTGAAACCTATAACTGAAATTCCGCCTTTATCTTGAACACCTTTGTCGCCGGCAGATTGAGGATGTCGGTTATGCCGGTTGCAGCGGCGATTTGTTTAAGATTGGCGTTAATCTCATCCATGGAAGGCGCAATAAAGGTAAACCAGATATTAAAAGTGTTTTCCCGCCGGTAGTTGTGAGTAACACCCGGATAACGGTTAACGATTTCAGCAAAAAGGGGGATCTTATCTTCAGGTACTTTGGCTGCGCACAGGGTGCTGACAAATCCCAGTTTTTCCGGCGTAAAATTGCCGCCAATCCGGCGGATAATTCCGGATTTTTTCAACCGTAAGACGCGCGTTAAAACATCATCTTCGGGCAAGCCCAATTCTTGGGCGATGGTGCGGTAAGGGCGAGAGGTGATGGGAAAATCAGATTGGATTCGATTCAAAATGGCACGATCGGTATCATCGATTGTGACTTCAGGTTGATTCATGGTTTACTTCCTAAATTTTCCGTCCAGGATCCGAACGTGAACCTTTCGAGTTCGCGGCCCATCAAATTCACAGAAAAAAAGCCCCTGCCAGGTTCCTAAAACCAGCGAGCCGTTTTCAATCGCCACCAACTCCGATGCACCGACCAGGCTTGACTTAACATGGGCGGGCGAATTGCCCTCCAGATGTTTGTAATTTGCGTCCCAGGGAATGATTTGATTTAATACCATCATGATGTCACCCTTGACGCTCGGATCGGCACTTTCATTGATGGTAACGGCTGCTGTTGTATGGGGTACATACAGCATACACAAACCTTCGCTAACCCCGGATTCATTTACCCATTTCGCAACTTTTGACGTAATGTCGATCAATTCTGTTCGGGTCGATGTTTTTACCGAGAGAATCATTAGGCCTCCTAAAAGAAAAGGCCCTGCGTAAACAGCAGGGCCTTTTTTAAAATGACAAATCGGTCACGATCTTTTGATTAGACACATCCGGTGGGTTTGGGAAGACCGGCCATTTTACATGCACCCTTGCCCGGACCTGACGGGAACAACTCATAAATATGTTTGAGTTTAAACCCGGTGACTTTGGACAGAACTCGAACCATTGGAGCAATACCATTTTTCTCATAATAATCGCGAAGGACCTCAATTACTTTTTGATGTTCGTCATTGAGTTCCTCGATGCCTTCCTGATTTTTTACCCACTGGACCCACTCGTCACACCAGTTGTCGTAGGAATCGATAAACCCGTCTTCGTCGACTGTAAACTCTTTTCCCATGAATTCTACACTTGGCATTTAATGTCCTCCTTCTTGATAATTTATATAATATAGAATTGTTTCTTTCGGCCGCAGCCTGATTCAGCTCAAATTTAAAAAGGAATTTCTACCGTATATGGTATAGGGTTGTCAATATGAAAATTTTATAATTATTCATAAAATGCAGAAATTAGGGGATTTGAGAATCAGAATTAAATCTTCAGTCCGAACCCTAATATTCCCTGGGCGTCTTGTTTAGTTCTTCGAGCGTAAATACCGGGCCGTCTTTGCAAACGAATTCTTTGCCGATGTTGCAGCGACCGCACATTCCAATTCCACATTTCATTCGGTTTTCAAGGGACATGATAATGCGATCATGGGAATAGCCTAGCTGATCCAAAACCGGCTGCGTAAATTTAATCATGATCGGCGGCCCGCATACCACCGCGTATGTATCTTTACCACCGGGTGGGGCTTTTTCTTCGGTGATGGTCGGTACAAATCCGGTGTTATATTTCCAGTTGGGATCATCGGTACCGTCTACCGTGATATGCATGTTGATATCATCGCGCTTTTCCCATTCTGTCAACTCATCCCTGTACAGCAACATACCGGGTGTGCGGGCGCCGTATATGACGTGAATATCCTTAAATTTCGGACGATTTGCCGGATCCAGCATATAGATGATCGATGACCGCAGGGTGGTAAACGCAAAACCGCCCCCGATAATGACCACATTTTTACCTTCCATCTGCTCCCACGGATACCAGTTGCCTAGCGGACCGCGCACTCCCATGATATCGCCTTCTTTCATGGCATGCAGATAAGATGATACCAACCCCACTTTGTTTACGGTGAACATGACAAATCCTTTTTCCGAAGGCGATGAGGCGATGCCGATGGGAATTTCACCTTTTCCGGTCACGGAAAGTTCGGCAAACTGACCGGCGCGGTAGCTGAATTTTTCTTCATCATCCGGATTTAAGAAGACAAAGCGAAATGTTTTCAAATTTTTATCTTCGGTTTCAACAGTGATTTGATCGATACGAACCGGATAAGGCAGGTATGGATTTTCCAAAATTCCTCCCCCAAAAATTGAAAATGGACTGTTTATGGCAGTCGCTTTCACAGCCCAGGCGCTCTCCCAGCGACAGCGCTTGTGCGGCGTGTTTTACCGTCCTATTTGTTGCATATTCAATCCTTTAAACTTCGCACGCATCCGCTGAAGCGGCGTAGCCGTTCATCAATTCACAAACTCGACGGATGTCGATGTTGACCGGACAGAGGCGCACGCAGCGCCCGCACCCCACACACTGAATTCCGGTGTCATATTTATCGACATAATATTTTAGTTTGTGCATAAATCGCTGGCGGACCCGATGCAATTTAGTGTCTCTGGGATTATGCCCGGAACCATGCAGCGTAAAAAGCGGGTACATGCAGCTGTCCCAATTGCGCATCCGGCAGCCGCTGCTGCCGTAGTTTTCATCCTGAATATCAAAACACCAGCAGGTCGGGCACACATAGGTGCAGGTGCCGCAGTTAATGCAGGCAAAAGACACCTCCTCCCAAAAGGGGGCATTGTAAAGGGCGTTGGTTTCAATTTCCCTTAATTTGTCAGTGTTTACAGCAGCGCATATTTTATCCTCGGCGGTCTGTTTCTTAGTTTTAATTTCTTTAAGGGCTGTTTTTTCATCCAGCGTATGGGTCCATCCGGCGGCTTCTAAAAACGCGTTGCCTTTGTCGGTGATGACTTTGGCGCGGTATTGATCGCCGCTTTCGATCAGCAGCAAATCCAGATCTTCATCATGATAAGGACCGCAGCCGGCGGTGGTGCAGAAACAGGAACTGCACGGAGACTCACAGGCCAGGCCCACCAGCGTAGTCGCTTTATAAGCTTTGAGCCAATACGGGTCTTTGTACTCCGGTGTGTCAAAATTGAGCCTGACCAGCGCAAAGGCCTTGGCATCACAGGGCCGTATACCGATAATCGCTTGCGAGGTGTAGTCTTTATTGACTTCTTTTAATATGTGATGGTCTTCCCGGTTTTCATCCAGCGAATATTGGAACATCACTTCCGTTTGGGGATATATGATAGACTTGGGTGACAGGCGAGTGTTTAAACAAGTTAAATCCGGCAGTTGCCCTTGATCCAGTTCCCTAAAATTATGAAAATCATCTTCCTTGACGGGACCAAAAAGGCGGTATGTTTCGGATAATTTTGATAGTCCCTCCGCCCAGTTTTCTTTGTCTATTTGTACAATTTTCATGTTCGATGCCTTTGATGGGTCAGTTGTCAGTGGTTAGTTGTCAGTGGTGATTGCAACGGACAACAGGCGACGGACAACGGACATTTTTCTATTTTATAAACTCATCCGGATCACTCGGTCGGTATGTGTCCAAGGGGGGCCGTACATCCGGATCCAGGCCGGCTTCCCATTCAAAGAGCTCCAGACAATCTTTTTCCAATTTTTTGGTAAAGACACGCATATTGATACCCACCGGGCAGGAACGCTCGCAGGCACCACAGTCGGTGCAGCGGCCGGCGCAATGATAAGCTCTTAAAAAATGAAATGTGCTCACATCGGTCGGGTCCTGGCCTTTAGCGACCCACTGGGGCCGGGATTCATCGGTAAAGCAGGTGGGACAATAGCAAAGCGGGCAGGCATTGCGGCACGCGTAACAGCGAATGCAGGGTTCCAGCAGTTTCGCAAAGTATTTCGTCTTTTCATCCGGTGACAGCGCTTCGATTTCACGGACATCCGTATAGCGGTCCACATCGGTTTGTTCTTCTACCAGATCGCCAACCAGCTCATCGTGAATGACCGGGTTGCGATGAATGCAGATGGAACAGTTTTGCTGGAGCACATCCTTTTTATCGATCGTTTTTTCAAAGCCATTACCCTTCACGGTGATGTCATTTTCCGCTTCGATGACTTCACCGATTTCCCCCTCAAACATGGCGGAAATCTTGCGCTTATCAAGCATTCCCTTACAGGGGACGCCGATGATAACGAGTTGATCCCGTTTGATTTTATTTTCAATGATGTGGGTAACGATATTGCGGGAGTCACAGCCTTTGGCCAGAATGCCGATTTTTTCTCCGCGATTTGTCAAATAATTACAAAGATTAATCCCGCAATTGCTGTCCCAGACGAAATTTTCGACATCTGCCGGAGATTTGGCAAAATGGGGTTCATTCATCATTGGAATCGTTCCCTTGCGGAATCCGATAACCATTTCCACCCGACACTCCTTTAGGAGCCGGGTGGAAATCTCCTTTATTTTGTCAATGTAGCTCAACATCTTAAGCGACCTTTGGAATTTTTTTGACTAAATTTTTATTGGGCCCCAGCGCCTGTATCGCGCGGGTAACTTCGGTGACCACCTTGACGAATTTGGTGGCCTCCGCCGAAGAGACCCATGAAAACTGCAGGCGGTCGGATTCAATCCCCATGTGTTCCATCAGATTTTGAAAAAGGGCGAATTTGCGTCGGGCGTAATAATTACCTTCCAGGTAATGGCATTCACCGGGATGTCACCCCGACACCCAGACGCCGTCGGCCCCCTCACGCAGGGCTGCCAGGAAAAATTTAGGATCCATCCTCCCGGTGCAGGGGATCCGAACCGTCCGGATGTTGGATGGATATTCCATCCGTCCGACGCCTGCCAGGTCGGCAGCACCATAGCTGCACCAATTGCACAAAAAGGCAACAATTTTAGGTTCCCATTCGGACATGGCGTTATTCTCCTTTATTCGGCTGCTGGCTGGATAAACCGGTAGCCCAAAAACCGCTGGCGGTCTCAATTTCAGGCCGGTCAATGATTGAAAAAGGTTGAAGAATATAGGTTAAGCAACTTTTTGTCAATGAATTTTGACACGCATCAGATGAAGGCGGGCTGTCTGTTTCGAACAAAATATGAATAAATATCAAACTGTTAATGAATGAAAGAATTCGTATCGGCCGGGCGTCTGGGACATCCGATCCGGATGCTTTATGCCGGTCGATTCCCGCTGTTTTTGTCGATCTTAAATTAAATTCTACGCTACCGAATTGATTTTTGCTCCTGCTCTGTGTATCCTGTTCCAATCAAATTTCCTGCAATCCTGTGATCATGAGCTCTGCGACTGAAAAGCCAAAAATAATCATTATCTGCGGTCCCACCGGTATCGGTAAGACGGCTGCCGCCGTCAATCTGGCGCAACATTTTAACGGCCAAATCATCGGGGCTGATTCCATGCAGGTCTATAAATATATGGATATCGGCACCGCCAAACCCACTGTTGAAGAACAAGGCCGTGTTGTCCATCATATGGTTGATATCGTAGAACCGGATGAAGCTTTTGATGCGGCCCGTTTCGCGGATCTTGCCCGTGCTAAAATCTTTGAGCTAAACCAACAGAACATCACATCTTTTGTGGTTGGCGGAACGGGACTTTATATTAAGGCGCTGCTCTACGGTCTTTTCAATGCGGAGGTGTCCAATCCGGACGTTCGAAGGAGATTAAAAGAGGAGGGGGAAGCCCACGGTATCGAATATTTGCACGCCCGTCTCGATCGATTGGATCCTGAAACCGCGCGGCGGCTGCACCCGCACGACACTTACCGCATCCTGCGAGCGCTTGAGGTCGTCGAAACTACCGGCAAGCCCATATCCCGGCATCACCAGGAGCACGGATTTTTAGAACAACCCTTTCAGTCTTTAAAAATCGGCCTGAATATGGATCGGACAATTTTATATGAGGGTATTAACGCAAGGGTCGATGCCATGATCTCGGCCGGATTCGTCGATGAAGTAAGAGACCTGTTGGCAAGGGGCTATGCCGGCGATCTGAAGTCCATGCAATCCATTGGCTACCGCCATATGATCGACTATATCGAGGGGCGTTTGCCCTGGGAAGAATGCATACGAACCCTTAAGCGGGATCATAGACGCTATGCCAAACGACAGCTGACCTGGTTTAACGCAGATCCTGAAATCATCTGGAAAGAACCCGGTCAGGTCAGAGAAATGAAGGACTTAACCCATAAGTTCCTGGTTGAACCTTAGGGTATAAACATTCCAGTCCCCCTATTTGAGTTTGGCCTCTAATTCTTCAGCCCAGCTTTTAAAATACGGATCTTCTGACTTCAGTCCTTTTTCCAGATGACCTTTGGCCTCGGCCTTATTCTTGTCGCCGCCGATCTGAATTAAGAGTTCCGCCAGAAAAAGCTGGGCTTCGGTATTGTTGGCGAAGTATTTGGTCTGCTGATATTCGCGGTAATACGCCAGCGATTTTTCACGGTCGCGCAGCGGCCAGGGTAATACCGCCCAGAAACGGCCCAAAGACAGCATCGGTCCGCCTTCCTTGTACATTTTATTGATCGCATAGGTTTTTTCGAAGCTTTGCTGGGTCTTGCCTTTCAACCCTTCACTTAAAGCCGTCAGGATGCTGACGCCATCGGAGTAAATACCCACGTTCAATCCATAGTAATAATGCCCGTCGGGGCGCTGCGGTTTTAATTCGATGGCCTTCTGGGCGTATTGCATACCGGCTTTGCCGTATTGGGCGCAGATATCCTCCCAGCCCTCAAGGCCCTTCTTTTTAGCCTTGTCCGCGTATTCGCGGTGGGCCCGGGCGCATTTCCAGGCGGCTTCATAATCGTCGGGTTGCTGTTCAACCGCCTTCACATACAGCTCAATGGACTTTTTGTAATTATCAATTCCGCCCTGGTCAAAAATTTTATCGGCTTCGGCCAGATAGTCAACCGCCGCCACCCCAATGGGAAAGATTAGCAAGATTGCCGTCATTGCTGTACACCAAATATATCGTTTCATTTGTCCTCCTCCTATACCAGTGAAATTCGAAATCCGAAGCACGAAATTCGAAACAAATCCGAAACTCAAATTTTCCAATGATCAAAACTGAAAATCGTGTTCGTAACTTTTAATCAGATAGTGCGTGATTATTTTTTTGTTTAAAAAATTTGAATTTATGTCATTTGATATTGTTTCGTATTTCGATATTCGGATTTAGGATTTTTTGGGGCCATGCTTGAACCAATTTTATTTGTGCCCCAGGGTTGCTAATCTTCCTAATTAAATAACTTAGATGATCTCAACGGCGCATGCCATAGACACACCGCCGCCGCCGCAAAGGGTGGCCAGCCCCAGGCTTTTGTTCTTTTGTTTCAGCGCGTGGATCAACGTGACAATGATCCGGGTGCCGGTGGCGCCCACCGGGTGCCCCAGACCGATTCCCGAGCCATTGATATTGGTGATTTCCCGATTCAAGCCGAGTTCTTTTTCACAGCCCAGGTACTGGGCGGCAAAAGCTTCATTGATTTCGATCAGATCAAAATCGTCTAATTTCATGCCGCTGCGCTTAAAAAGATCAGCAACTGCAGGTAGCGGGGATAGCCCCATAATGGACGGATGACAGCCGCCTTTGCCGGCGGCCGTTATTTTTGCGAGCGGCTCGATATTCAGATCCCTGGCTTTTTCAGCAGACATGATAACCATAGCGGCGGATCCGTCGTTTATGCCGCTGGAGTTGCCGGCCGTCACCTTGCCGATTTCAGGCACGAATGCCGGCGGCAGTCTCTGAAGATCGGCCAGCGTCAGTCCGGGCCTGAAATGTTCGTCTTTGTCGAAAATGATGGGCGCTTGTTTGCGCTGAGGGATTTCCATCGGGATGATTTCGTCTTTAAACGAGCCGTCTCCGGTGGCGCGCTCAACGTTATTGTGACTGCGCAGCGCGACTTCATCCATTTCCTCCCGGCTGATATTGAGATGCTGGGCGACAAATTCGGCCGTATGCCCCATAATATACGGTTTGCCTTTAAAAAAAGAAAGCGGCGGTTTTTCGGCGTCCACCGGGCCCGATTCTGGATGCGGTAAGATGTGAGACCCGCAGTGTAAACCGCGGATCAAATTGTCGACGCATTGCTGGTCCTGCAGGCGATACCCCCATCTGGCACCCGGAAGCGAGTAGGGCACAGCAGACATGTGTTCGACTCCGCCGGCTAAAATGACATCTGCCATGCCAGCCTGGATCATCGCCATTCCGGACAGAACCGCCTCCATGCCGGAGATGCAGACGCGGTTGATCGTAACCGCCGGCACGTTATCGGGTATGCCGGCTAGAAGCGCGGCAATGCGGGTCACGTTTAGGGTGTCCACCGGCTCCATGCAGCAGCCATAGCGCACATCATCGATCAGGGCGGCATCCATGCCGGCTCTCTCCACAGCCGCCTTCATCGTCACACTGGCTATGGTTGCCGCATGACTGTTTTTTAAGGTCCCGCCAAATGCGCCGATAGCGGTCCTGCAGGCCGAAACAATTACAACATCTTTCATATTAAACTCCTTTGTACGCGCTGAACGTTGCAGGTTAGGTGTTTCGGGTTGCGTGTTACGAGTTACGCGTTGCGCGTTTCGTGTTACGCGTGTCGGTAATTGGATTTTATTGATTTTTAATCAGAAAATCTATTTCCATTCTTTTTCCACATATTGGATAAATTTATTAACTTTGCTGCCCAATTCATTATATCCTTCGAGAAACGAATTTATCTCATTTTTATCCATGTCATGCGTATCGTTTATAAAATTTAAGTGCAGGATGGTTTCATCGCATGATGCATGCGCATAGGTAAGAAATTTGATGAAATCTGCTTTATATCTCCGACGGCCATACCCTTCCACGATACAGGAAGTTATGCCTTTTGATGATTTTCTGATCTGACTGCCTTCTTCGAACAATTCATATCGAGGAAGTTTCAAGGAGAATTTATGTATCTTAATTGCCAACCCATAAGATAATTTATAAATTTCTAAATCTTTATAATTTTGCATTTATCCTCCTCGTTTTTTCAACCCGCAACCCGTCACCCGTAACCCGATACGCGCTATCCCCCAAACGATTTTTCGTGAATATCGATCGCAGCCGGATGGGGTGCGGCGATGGCATTCATTTTACCCATGGTGGCCGGGAGCATGGAGTAGATGAAAAATTCAGCGGCTTTTAGCTGCCCGTCGTAAAAGGCCGCATCTTTGTTTTGGGCGATTTTGGACCGAATCGCCTCTGTGTCGGAACTACCGGCCAGTTTCTCGAGTCTGGGTACGGCCACCTCCGCCCGCCACAGAAGCAACCAGGCCATAATGACATCGCCGACAACCTCCATAAACGGGTGGGCGTAGGCAAATGCCAGCTTCATATCTTTGGAAAAAGCCGTTTTACTGATATGCATCGCGACTTCACTGAGACGATTCAAGGCCCTTTCAACCTGCCCGGCGGGCTCCACCAGGCGCGGTAATGCCCTCGCTCTCTCAATTGCGGCCTTAATTTCATTGAGAAAATCTATCAAAACGACGCCTTTTTTCATTCCCAGTTTGCGCCCCAGCAAATCCATGGCCTGAATTCCGTTGGTCCCCTCATAGATACTGGTGATCTTGCAATCTCGGTAAAGCTGTTCGACCGGATATTCTTTGGTATAGCCGTAGCCGCCATGCACCTGAATGGCCTGTTCGCAGACAAACTGCCCGCGTTCACTGCAGTAAGCCTTGATAATCGGCGTCAGCAATTCGATAAAATCATGGTAGCGTTCTTTTTCATCCCGTGTTTTGGCGGTGGATTTTTTGTCAAAACAATAGGCCACGTAATAGACAAAGCTGCGCATACCGTCCACATACGCTTTCATCTGCAACAGCATCCGCCTGACATCCGGGTGACGGATAATCGGTACCTGGGGCGCTTGCGGATCCTTGCCTTCTTCGATAGCTTTACCTTGTAAACGTTCACGGGCATAGTTGACCGCGTATAAATAAGCGGCCGAGGCGTGTAAAAAGCCCTGGGTGCCGACGTCCAGGCGGGCCTCATTCATCATGTGGAACATCACCATCAGGCCTTTGTTTTCTTCGCCGAGTAAAAGGCCGCGGCAGTTTCCTTTGCCGCCCAGCGCCATACTGCAGGTCGGGCTGCCGTGGATGCCCATTTTTTCTTCCACACCACTGCAGACGATGTCGTTGGGCTCGCCCAGACTGCCGTCATCGTTGACCCAGATCTTGGGCACGATGAACAATGAGATGCCCTTCGTTCCCGGAGGTGCGCCTTCAATGCGGGCTAAAACCGGGTGGATAATATTTTCGGTCAGATCGTGGTCACCGCAGGTGATAAAAATTTTGTTGCCCGAAAGGGAATAGGTTCCGTCCGGATTTTTAATAGCCGTTGTCGTCAACGCGCCTACATCCGAACCGGCACCGGGCTCGGTCAGCAGCATGGTGCCGCCCCACTCGCCGGAATAGACCTTTTTTAAAAACAACTCTTTTTGTTTAGGCGTTCCGAAAAGCTCAATCATTTTAGCGGCGCCGTGTCCGAGGTTGCCGAAGCCGGCGATGGCAAAATTAGCCCCGATGATATACTCGAAGGCCGCCTGCCTGATGATCCAGGGAAATCCCTGACCGCCCACCTCTGGGTCTTCGGCCATTGCAATCCATTCGCCTTCCACAAAGAGCGCATAGGGGCGATGAAAACACTGCGGGACGGAAACCTTGCCGTTTTCAAATTTTACGCCCTCCCGGTCACCTTCCTGATAGGTGGGGTAGATTTCCTTTATGCCTAAATTGCGAGCCTCGGAGATGACCATGTCAAGCATTTTACGGTTGAGGTCATTGTATTTGTCCGTTTTTAAAATGTCTTCGATCTTTAATTGGTCGTAAAGGACAAAGTCAATGTCCCTGCGGTCGGAAAGAAGCTGCGCCATTTTGGTTGCCTCTCATGGGCAGGGTTTTAAACCCTGCAGTTCATAGCTGATAGCTCTCATAAGGTTTCAGGCGTCAGTGTTCAGGTGTCAGGAAAATGCAGAGGACAGGAGAGAAAGGGTTGGCTGTTTTCTGTTTACTGCCATCTGACTCCTGTCATCTTTAGCTGACACCTGACACCCGCCTGCGCGGCCGTAGCCGCTACAGCGCGGCGAAGGCCCGAAACCTGAAACCGAAAGGAGCTTGGTGGCTATTTAATCAGTTTAGATATGTGGCCCACCTTGGTGCTCAGGCCGTGCTTGTGGACGGTAATAATCGATATTGCATGGCTTTTGTAAAGGAAATGTTTGAACTTTGTCAAGCAATTGCTTTTGTATGGAAGCGCCGGCGAAATGACGACAAGTCGATGTTTTTGTCCTGAAGATGGCCCGGCAGATTTCAGTGATGGGAAAAATCTGAAAAGGGAGCAGAAGGGTGCCCATGATTAATTCTCGTCTGTTTTTTCTATTTTTTTAAGTAAGGTACGATGATATTCCGGATAGAGTTTCCGGGAACATTCCGGGCATATGCCGTGGTTGAATTCGGCTTCCGAATGATCCCGGATGCAACGACCCGCGTCATAACCTTTTCATGGGCTTCTCGGAATCTTTGCGGCATCAAAATGCACGTGTTCTAACCGAACCGGCTTTTTAATGATGGAGCCTGAAATTTAGCTGCACTTAAACGGGCAAAAGTGATGGAAACAATAGCTGGCCGGATCGCCGTAGGGTTTGTCGGTTTCCGCTATGCATTGGGCCATCATCTGTCTAGAGGCCTCCTCGTAGTCGGGGCGTGTTTCCTCTTCTTTTTTGCAATTCACACAAATCGGCTGGTGATCGATGACCGATAGGAATCTGCGGTCTTTTTCTCCTAAAGGATTCGTGCACCGCATGCATACTTTTGCACAGGTAAGCTGTTTTTCCCAGTTTTCCATAATTATACTCCGCATAAAGAATCTTGGACCACGAGACCGTGTTTTAACTTCATTCCATAAAATGGGCTTGTGTCGTTAAGCCATCCACGGCATTCTTTTCTAAGTTTTAGCCATTATTGAACATAATACTCAATGGGCATTGGATCAAGTATGGTTGACCGTCTGGTTATCCGAGGGTTGGGATTTTAAACGAAGAAAATACTTGACTTAAAGTGGGTTTAATTGCACATTAGCGAATTTGATATTTGAAATTAATAACAGCTGCCGGATCCACCGGCATGCAGACTTAACGATTTACATGAGGAGGCTTAAACAATGAGCAGCAAAAATAAATGGGTCTATAATTTTGACCAAGTGGAGCAGGCCGAGCAATATGTCGGCGGTGATTGGGAGGCAGTACGTGGACTTCTAGGCGGCAAAGGCGCCAATCTGGCGGAAATGACCCGTTTGAAAGTACCGGTCCCGCCGGGATTCTCCCTGACGACCGAGGCATGCAATGCCTATTTGGCGGCCGGTGAAACCTTTCCGGAGGGAATGTGGGAGCAGGAGTTGGAAGCGCTTAAAGCGGTTGAAGCGGCCACCGGCAAGACATTCGGAGATGCCCAGAATCCGTTACTGGTTTCCTGTCGTTCCGGGGCGAAGTTTTCCATGCCGGGTATGATGGATACGGTTCTCAATATCGGCCTCAACGAAGAAACGGCCAAGGGCATGATCGAATTAACCGGCGATGAGCGTTTTGTTTATGATCTTTATCGCCGTCTGGTGCAGATGTTCGGCAGCGTGGTCATGGAGATGCCGGATGAGCCCTTTGAAGAAATAATCGATGAAGCCCGCAAAAAGGCCGGCGTTAAGAGCGACTCCGAACTGACGGCCGCTGACTGGAAAAACGTTACCGCGGAATTCAAAAAGATCTTCAAACAGCACACCGATGTAGATTTTCCGACCGATCCTTATGAGCAACTGCGGATGGCGACCGAAGCGGTTTTTAAAAGCTGGAACGGCAAGCGCGCCATTGACTACCGCAATGCCGCCGGAATTCCACATGACCTGGGCACCGCGGTCAATATACAAACCATGATTTTTGGCAATATGGGAGACGATAGTGCCACCGGTGTGGCGATGACCCGTAATGCATCTACCGGCGAAAAACAGATCGAAGGTGACTACCTCATGAATGCCCAGGGTGAAGATGTGGTGGCCGGCATTCGCCTGACCAATGATATTCAGGAATTAAAAAAGGACCTGCCGGAAGCCTATGCCGAATTCGAGGAGATCTGCGAGAATCTGGAAACGCATTATCGCGATATGCAGGATGTTGAATTCACCATCGAAAGAAGCAAGCTCTGGATGCTGCAAACGCGAGATGGTAAGCGCACAGCCCAATCGGCCGTTCGTATTGCGGTGGATATGGCCGAAGAAGGTCTGATTACGCGTGAAGAAGCGGTTCTGCGCGTGACACCGGAGCAGGTTGACTTCTTCCTGCACCCCCAGTTTGACGTCGAAGCCAAAAAGTCCGCTAAAGATTCGGGGAACATGCTGGCTACCGGCCTGAATGTCTCTCCCGGTGCCGCCGTCGGTGTGGTCGCATTAGACGCCGATCTGGCTGAGAAGTGGGCCAAAGATGAAGAAAAGAAGGTTATCATGGTGCGGCCGGAAACCAAGCCGGACGACGTTCACGGAATGCTGGCGGCCGAGGGCATATTAACCAGCCGCGGGGGACGAACCAGCCATGCCGCCCTGGTCGCACGCCAGTTTGGAAAACCTGCCGTCGTCGGGGTATCTGCCATTGAGATTGATTTTGACAAACGCCAGATGAAAGTGGGGGAAACGGTTATCAAGGAAGGGGACTGGATCTCCATCGACGGGACCGCCGGTGAACTCTATCTGGACCAGCTGGAAACCATGGTGCCCGATATCAAAGACCCTTGGCTGTTAAAGCTTTTATCCTGGGCCGATGATTTCCGTCGTCTGGGCGTCTGGGCCAATGCCGATTACCCGCGTGATGCGCAGCGCGCGCGTGAATATGGCGCCGAGGGCATCGGGCTTTGCCGCACCGAGCATATGTTTTTCGAGTCCGAGCGCTTGCCGCATATCCAAAAGATGATTTTGACCGATGTGGATGCTGAACGCCAGGAGGCGCTTGAGGCCCTGCTGCCTTATCAGCGTGAAGATTTTGCCGGCCTTTTTCGAGCGATGGACGGTCTGCCGGTCATTATCCGCTTGATCGATCCGCCCTTACATGAATTTTTACCGGCTCCGTTTGACCTGATGCATGAATTAACTGACCTTAAGCTGCAACAGGCGGGCAAAAGCGGCGGGGATGATGATCTTTCAAAGCAGATTGAAGCCAAGGAAAGCCTGCTGAAGCGCGCCGAAAGTTTGCACGAGGCCAATCCCATGCTTGGTTTGCGCGGCGTGCGGCTGGGTATTCATATTCCGGAATTAACCACCATGCAGGTGCGTGCCATTTTCGAGGCGGCCTGCACGGTTGCCAAAGAAGGCGTGGACGTGCATCCGGAGGTGATGATTCCGCTGACCAGCCATGTCAATGAGCTTAAGGTTCAACGCGGGGCACTAGAAACCGAGGCTAAAAAAGTCATGCAGGAACAGGGCACAGAAGTTGATTATAAATTCGGGACCATGATCGAGATACCGCGAGCAGCGCTGACCGGAGATCAGATTGCTGAATACGCTGAATTCATATCCTTTGGAACCAACGATCTGACCCAGACCACCTATGGCATTTCGAGAGATGATGCTGAATCGGGGTTCTTAATCGATTATATCCAAAGCGGGATTTTGCCCAATAACCCGTTTGCCACCATCGATCGGGATGGGGTGGGGCAGTTGATGCAAATTGCCGTCACCAAAGGGCGTTCCAAGAATCCGGACCTCGAGTGCGGCATTTGCGGTGAGCACGGCGGCGATCCGGAATCGATTCTGCTGTGCCATGAGCTGGGGCTGACCTACGTGTCCTGCTCACCGTTCAGGGTGCCCATTGCCCGACTGGCGGCAGCCCATGCAGCGCTGCAGGGTCGCATGACAAAGGATCAATAGTATCTGTGTTTCGGGAGACACTTGTGATTCAAAAAAAGATTTGAAACATTAGCCTTGTTTGTCGCGTTTGAGCAGCTATGTGCTGCGGTTGGGTCACTGGAAAATCATAGATTTTAATTTTAGAGCTGAGACAGAGTGTCTCATATAAACGGTCCCATTTTGCCAATTCTGAGAAAGCAGATTAGCGTGTAACACTCTGATATTAGATAGGTTATAGTTATGTTGCACGGTTTTTCCGCTGTTGGCATGAAATTTGTTTATGCTCTTAACCTGTTACCAAAAACGCACCCCATAAAATGCCAAAAAGGAGGAAAGTATGAGTAAGTCAGAAGACAATCTGAGAGAAGCGTTTGCCGGTGAGTCCCAGGCCAACCGAAAATATCTTGCTTTTGCCAAAAAGGCGGACCAGGAAGGTTACGCCCAGGTGGCCAAACTGTTTCGGGCAGCCGGAGAAGCTGAAACCGTGCACGCCCACGCCCATTTGCGGACCCTAAAAGGCATCGGAAGCACCGCCGACAACCTGAAAGCAGCAATTTCCGGTGAAACCCACGAGTTCAAAAGCATGTATCCACAAATGATCGAAGACGCCAAAGCCGAAGACAACAGCGCCGCTCTGCGCAGTTTCGAATATGCCAACGCCGTCGAGAAAATCCATGCCGAACTTTACCAGAAAGCGCTGGACAATATGGACAGTCTGGAGGAAGTTGACTACTACGTTTGCAGCGTGTGCGGCTATACCTGTGAAAGTGAAGCACCGGATGAATGCCCGGTCTGCAAAGCCAAAAAGAAGGCCTTTTTTAAGGTCGATTAAGGGTGAAGAATGTTATAAAAATTCTTCAGGTGTTTAATTTTTAGTCTTTCGTGTTTAGTTTGCGGTCTAAGCAGAGTTGTCTTTCTGCTCAAACCCTTAACCTTATGCCTTACACCCTGGACCTGGTTGTTATGAAGTGCCCCGTATGCGGCAGTCTCAATTTTTTTGTCAAAGACCCGGATGATGAATTCGAAACCCACGAGTTTGCGTTAAAGGGCCAGGATGTTGTCTTTAATCCTGACGCCGCTGAATCCGACGGTCCGGATCTGAAGGCGGACACTGAAGTCTTCTGCGAAAAATGCGCCTGGCACGACAAGTTTCAGGAATTGAAAAACCAATAACCCAAAAATTCCAAAACACACCCAAATTCGCAAATCACCGCCGGTGGTGCCGAAACTTTTCGATGCTCGGTACCCCGGCGGCGATTTTTTTCATTGCCCCCGTGTCGCTGATGACCCATAAAATCTATAACCCATTACCCGGCCGCATTTCTCCTCATTTTCGCTTGATATAATGGTGTCTTAAACACTGTG
>JASFIU010000010.1:0-29268 GCA_050122495.1 Desulfobacterales bacterium
AATCTTAATAATTTTACTATTCGGTCTGATCCTATTTGGATTTCAAAAATCGAATAACAAGCAGGATGAAAAGAGTCCCATTATGAAAACAGAACCAAAAGACTTAAAAACAGCAACCTTTGCCGGCGGCTGTTTCTGGTGTGTGGAATCGGATTTTGAAAAAGTTGACGGGGTGGTAGAAGCCGTATCGGGCTATACGGGTGGTGATGAGCCCAACCCGACTTACAAGCAGGTTGCGGCCGGTAGAACCGGTCATACCGAAGCGATCCAGGTGCACTATGATCCCGACAAAATCACCTACAAAGAGCTGCTGGATGTTTTCTGGCGCCACATGGATCCCACCGATGCCGGCGGTCAGTTCGTTGATCGCGGATCCCAATATCGGTCGGCGATTTTTTACCATGACGAAGAACAACAGCGCCTTGCGGAAGAATCGAAAGCGGAGCTGGATAAATCCGGCCGGTTCTCCAAACCGGTAGTCACTGAAATTGTTCCGCTTACTGAATTTTATAAGGCCGAGGATTATCATCAGGACTATTATAAAAAGAGCCCGCGGCGGTATAAATTTTACCGCTATGGTTCCGGCCGCGACCAGTTTCTCAACAAAGTCTGGGCCTCTGAAGCCAAACCGTCACCGACAAAGAAGGCCGCTGGGGGCAATCCAAAATATTCAAAACCCGATGATGATGTGCTCAAAAAGAAATTATCACCCATGCAATACACGGTGACCCAGGAAGACGGCACCGAGCCGCCGTTCAGAAACGCATATCATGACAATAAAAAAGCGGGTATTTATGTGGACATCGTTTCCGGTGAGCCGTTGTTTGCCTCGGTGGATAAATTTGATTCCGGAACCGGTTGGCCCAGTTTCACCAAACCCCTGGTGCCCGATAATATCGTTGAACACGAGGACCGCAAATTTTTCATGGTTCGCACCGAGGTTCGCAGCAAGCACGGCGATTCCCATCTGGGACATGTCTTTCCGGATGGACCGCCACCCACCGGGCTGAGGTATTGCATCAACTCCGCGGCGCTGAAGTTCATTCCCAAAGAAGATTTGGAAAAGGAAGGCTATTCGGAGTATTTAAACCTGTTTGAAGCCACGCAGACCGCGAATTAATTTTGTGTTTGATTAAGGCTGGCGGCCGCCGTCTTTGAAAGCCTCGTCGAGTTCCACCTGGAATCCGTCGACCAGGGCATTGGTCTGGTTGGCCATGCCCACCACCGCCATCAATTCAGCCAGCATTTCATCGGTCATGCCTTTTTTGCGGGCAGCGGCCGTGTGGCTGTTGACACAATACTTACATCCATTGGTCACACTGACGGCCACGTACAGCATTTCTTTGACCAGCGGGTCAAGCGCTCCCGCCGCCGTGACGGCCTTGACGCCTTCCCACGTGCGCCGCAAAAGTTCGGGCTGCACGGCGATCGCTTTCCAGAAGTTGTTGATCCAGTCGATCTGGCGCGTGGTCATAATATCATCGTAAACCGCACGCACCTCCGGGCCGGCCTCTTCGTATTCGATTAACTTAACTGTTGCCATTGCGATGCTCCTTTCTTTTCACTGCTAAAAAAGGTGAGCAGATTTTCCGTATCAGTAGGTATAAACACTAAACATTCTCGAATTAAAAAACAACAACCCCACTCTTTGGGAAAGTGGGGTTTTGAAACGTTATTACATATTTAAATTTCTGTTGCGATTATGGTCTGTCCCTTTCCCTTTAAGCGTGATTAATCATTCGTCAAACAAGACCCCATTTCTGATTCAGCTCAGCAAAGGCTGCAGCGTCGGTGGCCATCCCTTCCAGTTCAGGGCTATCCGCTGCATAGCGGTGGGCCCGGAACAGCATCTGACACTGGACGTGTTTAAAAGGCATAACCATTGGATTGATCCACTCCCAGCACACGTCACCTTCGGGGGTAACCTCAAAAGCGCGGCCTGATTGGCCTTCGCAAATCAAGGTGTTGCCGTTCCACAGTCTTTCGGTACCCCCGATATGACCTGAAAAAAAACTGAAGACAATTTTGGGCTGGTATTGCCAGACGATTTTATTTGTTTTTGGATCCACCTCCACAACCCGTGAGTGGGGCACCACCGGATGGTGTGTGCCGTTATCAAAGATCAGCACATTTCCCTCCGGCGTGAATGAGGCATCGTGCTGGTGACTGAGATGAATGTGACCCCACTTCCATTCTAATTGACCCGTTTCCCAATCTACGATGGCCACCCGGCTAATTTCTCGGAAACTCATCAACAGTTTTCCGTCACGCATATCCACCGAATTGCAGTGGGTCCACTCGTGCAAAAACTCCCGGGTACAGGTGCATTCGGTTTCCGTATCAAAGTGCTCCCAGGCGTTCCAGCTCTTGATGACTTCCCCTGCAGGGTTGATTTCTATGATCGCGTCCGAAAGAAAGCCATTCAGGTCACGCGGGCGGCCTCCGACACCCAGTCCGGCCATGAAGAAATTGATGTGTTCCTGATCGGACCACTGGAGTTTTTCTTCTTCCGATGACATACCCCCGATGACACACTCCCCGATTTCCGGATCGCAAAGCGCCCAGGTGATCAAAATGGTATTGCCGTTTTGCAGACGGTACATATCATGGTGAAAGGACGGGTGCTCATAGCGCCAAAGCACATTGTTATCTTTGTCGATTTCCATCAAAATGTCGGTGGTTCCGGCGGCTTGCCCGGCACCCACCTGGGTTTCTTCCACTTTCTGCTGTCCGCGAACCAAGAGCGTGCCGCCGGGCAGCAAATAACCGTATCCGGGAACGAAATCCGGAGCCGACCAGGAATGGACGATACGACCCTCCTCATCAATCAGATATGTAAATCCCGAACCTACGGGCGTAACCAAGGTGTAACCCCCGGCGGACTGCTTGTTGCGGCATGTTAGACCAGTTTTTCGGTACTCCGACCAACCCATGATTTCGTTCCTCCCTACCAGATTTAATTAATTGGATTCTAATCCAGATCTAATGCTAAAAATTCCTCACCGAAAATGATTTCTCCTTTGAAAATAGACGCCATATCCGCCACCGCTTTTTCTCTGGATCCCGGTCGGGAAAGATTCGGCCCCTGGTGCGTAATCACCAGACGTTGAACCCCGGCTCCCGCCGCCATCTCAGCGGCATCTATAGTGCCGCAGAACCCCGAAAGCAGCGTGGTTGACATGTTATTTTGATGGTCCCATACATTGACCACAAACGTGGTGGCATCCCGGGCCAGCTCTTCAACATCAGAGTGACGCCCCGTATCACCGGTGATTACAACAGATCCCTGCCCCCAATCTACACGGTAGGTCAGACAATCCATCATCGGCTGCAGATGGATTGCTCTGCCAGCCGTAATCTGACATTTCTTCGTCGTCATCTGACTGCCTTTTGAGATCTCTTCGATGTCATAGCTGGGTGCGGGTCTGGGTACCTGCCCGCCGCGGGCGGCATAAACTTCTTGGCTGGCCGGATGCTCTACTCTGGCGCGCCAGTCATCCACAAATGCACCCTCCGGTCCGATAAGCCGTTGAGTGATCATTTCTGTCGGCGGTGGGCCATAGATTTTCAGCCGGGGTACATCCTCTCTCTCATGATCCCAGCGACACAGTAAAAAACAGGGATAATCGGCGTTATGGTCATAATGGTGGTGGGTGAAGAAAAGATGACTAATGGTCGTCGGAAAAATTCCCAGGCGCAGCATCTTGTAAGTGCTTGCCGGCCCGCAGTCGAACATCAGGTGTTCCTTTCCCACTTTTAGCACTAGGCAACTGCCGAAGCGCTCCGGGGTGGGCGTGGGGGTGCCGCAACCAATTAGAAATAATCGGGCATCCGAAACAGTTTTTGGCGACGACATCGCATCTCCTTATCACAGCTGAAAGTGAACGTTTTAGCTCTCCAGAAGCTCCAGATTGGCCATAGCCCGGCGCACAGCCTGATTCCAGGCACCCCGGGCCTGCATATTGAATTCGGATTCGGCCCTCTCCTTGAATAGAAGACCGTACACCTCCCAGGCGTCGGCATTTTGCGGTTCTGCTTCAACGACCCACTCTGCCAGCTGACAGGCAAGCGCCATCTGTCCCTTCTGCTTCAATTCTTTTACCCGCGTAATGATGGGTTCGGTGCTGCCGGCCAGATTGACGATTTCCTGACCCACCGCGGCGTAATCCGGTGGAAACAATTCGGCTGGCCGTCCGGAATAATAGCCGGCGTAGCGCTTGAAAATGCCGCGGGCAATGAACACCGGATGGCCGTATAACGGTGGCAGCCATTTGGAGTTCATCAGCTTTGCAGGCATTTTGAGGCTGTTGACGGTTTCTTCCAGGATCATGCCCTTGTTTAAGCAAGCCACGACATGATCCTGAATAAAATGCAGATAATGTGCTGCCGTCAGAAGGCATGTTCTGATTTCCTCTTGACCATAGATCACAGGACCATGCCCCGGACAGAGCACTTCGGCTCCCTGGGCGGCCATCTCTTCCAGAGTGTGCGCGTTCTCCAAGGCATAACGCTGCATTTTAAACGGATTGCCGACGTTGGCGGCGGTCCATTGAAACAGATCGCCACAGCACAGAACTTTGCGACCCGGGCAATAGACCCAGAGAGAATCTTCGGTGTGTCCGTGCCCAAAAACAATGTTGAAAGCTTCACCGCCGACTGTGACATCGATGCGATCTTCAAATTCAATATCCGGATAGACAAACAGGTCGGTTTGATCGAACTCGACTTGAAACTGCTTTTTGTCAGTACCGATGCGGTGTGCCTCCAGCATCTTGTTTTTGTCGATCCGCCACCTAAGATTCTTATGGCCGATAACGTTAGGCCGTGGATCCCTGCGTTTTTCGCTGTCCTTCAGATAAAAATAGGTTCCCATGCAATGATCTACATGGCCGTGTGTGATGGCCAGGGTATCAAAGGGCGCCGTTGTCTGCTCTCGAATTGCGTCAATAACTTCCGGTGCACGAAAGGCAATATTGCAATCGACTTGCATAAGCCGATCATCGCATATGAATGTGACCGAATTTGCCAGGCTGTAGATGTGCCATACGCCCGGGGCAACCTCTTCAGGAGGCCCAATATAAAAATAGGCGGCTTCCTCCCTGGATAATCCCGGATGATGACCAAATTGGAGAACAATTTCATCCAGATGTTTTTTTAGAATCTGTACTGTCTTCAAGACAAGCTCCTTCCATTTCTTTGCTCAATGCCTCCCGGGCTGCTTTGCCGGAGCGTCGAACGACCCGCCAGACGAACACAACGGTGAAAGCAATAAAGACCAGAGCGATCGGTCGCTGAAATATGATGAAAATATTGTTTCTGGACATGATCAAGGTTTGCTGCAATGACATTTCAAACATGGGGCCCAAAACAAAACCGATGATAAAGGTGACAAAAGAAAATTCGAGTTTCTTCATGAAATAACCCAAAACCGCAAAGCTGATCATCACGCCCACCGCAAAGAGGCTATTATCGGCAATGTAGGCCCCGGTTAAACAAATGAAGATAATTATCGGATAGATGATATTGCGCGGTATGGACAAAACTCGCACAAAGATTCGCAGGCCGATGGCACCGATAAAGAGATTTAAAACATTGCCGACCAGCATGCCGCCATAGATTCCATATACCAGCCGACCGTGCTCTTCGAACATCAAGGGTCCCGGAGTGACACCGTGGATAATAAAAGCTCCGATCAGCATGGCCGAGGCCACATTGCCCGGAATACCCAGCGTGAAAAGCGGAATCAGATTTGATCCGATCACAGCATTGTTGGCTGCTTCAGCTGCTGCGATGCCCTCTATGTTACCTTTGCCGAAGCTGTCTGGATCCTTGCTGGCCCTTTTGGCGGCCCCATAACCCAGGAATGCCGCTATGACCGCACCGAGTCCGGGCAAAGCGCCCATTGCGGATCCAATCAGGCTGGAACGCGTCAGCGTCCGTAAGACCCCGCGAAACTCCCGCAAAGAAATTCGGCGGTTCTCTTTTTTTTGGGTTTTATCCAATTCAAAGATTTTGTCCTGCGAACCGCCTCTTTCCTCCAGTTGTACCAAAACCTCTGAGAGGGCCAGGGTACCGATACCCAATGCCATTAGCGATATGCCATTTTCGAGTTGCCACAGATCGAAAGTCAACCGGGGTGTGGCTGTATTCGGATCCATGCCGATGGAAGCAAAAAAAATGCCCAGACCCGCTCCGATGAGGCCTTTGATCAGTTGCTTGGCTTCCAGGCCGGCGATGATGGTCAGAGCAAAAATGATAACGGATAAGATCTCCGGGGGGCCCATTTTTAATGCCACCACGGCGATCGGTGCGGCAACCAGGATCAATATGAAGTCCGAGAAGGTGTCTCCGAAGACCGAGGCATACAGGGCCATCTTTAACGCCTTTTCCCCTTTGCCCTGTTTTGCCATGGGGTGGCCGTCGTAGCAAGTGGCTGCGGCTTCAGGTGTTCCGGGCGTGTTGAGCAAAATGGCAGCAATGGAGCCTCCGTACGTGCCGCCTTTGTTGATACCGATTAAAAAAGCGATGGCGGCCAGCGGCGACATATAAAAGGTCATTGGAACTGCCAGAGCGATCGCCATGGGGCCGTTCAGCCCGGGTACGGCCCCGACGAACACACCCATGGCAATGCCCAGAAAAATGAACAAGATGTTCGTCAGCGTGAAGGTGTCTAGAAATCCAGCCAGAATGACTTCCATAATTTCACCTTCCTTCTACGGCAGCGGTATTCTCAGCCCATACCAGAGTGCGGCGTAAACCAGGAACGGAATCGGCACCGAAACCAAGATGATGGTCAACGGTTTGCGCTGGCCGGTGATGATCATCATCACAGCCAGAATGAGGATACCGCCGGGAATAAAATGTAAAAACTTTATCGCCGCCAATCCGGCAAACAACAGCACGGTAAAACCGGCAATGTGCAGCCATTCTGAACGTTTTACTGGAGACGGCGTAACTTTTTCGTTTTTCCTTCTGCCGATCAGGCACTGGGCCAGCAGAAGGCATGCCATAACGGTAACGACGGACATGGCCGCGGTGGGCACTGTAGCAGGGGGCACGCCGTATTCCTCGCCCGGGTAGGTCTGGGCTGGAATGATGACAAAAATCATTACCAGCCCTGTCACTATCAGGAAAAGCGAAGTGACAATATCCGCTTTTTTCATGACCACCTCCTTCAGGCAGAAATGTGAATCGTACCGCTCTGCCTGCTCATCGGTTCGACCTGTTGTTATTTCAGGAACTCTGCCATGGCCTTGAAGTCCCTACCCATTGCCTTCATCTTCGGCGGCAGCTCCTGAGGTCCAAGAAAAATTGCCGGGAAGTGGAGTTTGTTTTGCAAGAGATCTTTATATTCCGTGCTCTGGACTGCCTGGCTGAAGGCTTTGCCCAGCTTTTGGGTTACGTCGGCGGGTATTCCTTTCGGTCCGGCGACGACATTGTAGTTTTCCAGGGCAATATTATAGCCCAGTTCTTTTAAAGTCGGAATATCCGGGGTAGCGACAAGTCTTTCCTGCCCATGCCCCGCCAGAACGATCATCTTGCCGGCTTTGACATATTGATAGTGAATGCCGCCGCTGAAACCAAAGTCCACATGATTGCCAAGCACCTGGGTCATGATGGCGGCCCCGCCTTTGGTGGGAACCATATTGAATTTGATGCCTTCTTTTTTGGCAATATATCTGAGAACCTGTTTGTCGTAAGGGGTCATCACCGCGACATTAAGTGGCCCTTGCTTTTTGGCGTGTGTGACCAGCCCTTTCCAGTCGGTCCAGGCTTTGTTCGGCAGCGAAACGAAGGCCTCCTGAAATTTTCCGACGGCGGCAATATAGGTAAAGTCGTCTTCCATATACTTGACTTTGGTCATGTATGGCCAGGCAGCATAGGTCAGGGCCACGCTGAAACACAGCGTATATCCATCCGGCTTGGCCCGCAAAGTTTCTTTGGCGGCAATAGCCCCACCCCCACCGGGCTTGTTGACGACAACCACCGGTTGGCCGAGGCTGTCTCCGGCTTTTTGGGAAAGCAGCCGGGCCATCGCGTCCACACTGCCGCCGGCTCTGAAGCCGACCAGAATTTTTACCGGTCGATCCGGATATTCAGCCCAGGACGGAACTGAAGAAGCCAAAAACAGCATCATTAATATTGCCAATACACTAGAAATAGTTTTAACTTTTTTCATGATAGCCTCCTTTTTTGTATGTCCTCGAATTAATCCTCGGCCGTCGTTATTCCGGCCAATCGATATGCTCCCTCGGGATGTGATGTGTCTCCGCCCATGCCGCGACGAACGATTTCTGTAAAATAAATCTCGTCCCATTCAATATTGGCCAGATTGACTTCGGTACCGAAATGACGCACCAGCCAGGAACATACCCGGTGCTTGTAATCCCTGGTAACGTCCGGCAGGACGACAACCGGCAGCTCGAACATTAGTTTTTCTTCAGGCACCCTCTGCGTCAAGGCCTCAATAACGTCTTGCCGAATGTCACCGTGAAACAACTCGTGGGCTTCCAAAAGCACCAGGGCGGCCCCGGCCTCCAGACAGTTTTCCACATCAGCAATAAGTTCGTCTCCGGACAAACTGCCCTCTTTGCGGCCGACTTCACCCATGACCGTTAAATCAAAATCATCCACTGCCCGGCGGATGTAACGTTTTTTATCGGCAGGGCTCAATGTCAGCAGGTTATCTGAGACCTCGATGGCCCCAAATCCAACTACCTTAGATTCTTCCAGAAATTGATCGTAATTACCCTGGGCGATGGCCAGCTCGGTAAACAACCCGCCGGGAAAGCAGGGTATTTTATGGTTTGCATAGGCAGAGATCTTTTTTTTCACCGTTTCCGCTGGCATCACCCGGGGTATACCGGCTGCGATTTTAGCCTCATCCACATAAAGGGCTTGTGTCTCAAGGCAATCTTGCTGAAGTCCGATGGGCAGGCCCCAGTCGATCATCATGGTAAGGCCTTTTGAGCGGGGCTTTTCCTGGCGCTGGGGAATGGGAATCTGGGAAAAAGGATAGCTGATTTCTTTTATTGCTGACATCGTTAACTCCGTTACCTAAAAATGGCTTTACTTTACGAGCACATCATTATCCCTGGGTGAGTCTGTTGTTTATCTCCATGGGCTGGTACCCCATATCCAGCGAAACCTGATGTGCGGTCCGCATGAGATGACCGGCGGTGGTATTTTGGACATCTGTTTCCAGATCCTCGGCATTCAGACTGACGCTGATTGAACCAACGACACGACCGCCCGCGTTCAGCACCGGCGCTCCCAGGCCGATCTGGTATGGTAAAATCTCCCCCCGGCTGATGGAATAACCCTGCTCACGAGCCCGAATCAGATCTTCCTGGAGGTCCTTTCTGTCCGTAATGGTGTTGGGGGTATACGCGATGAGTTCGATTTGATCCAGATAGGCCTCAATTTCAGGGTCCGGCATGTTTGCCAGTATGGCTTTGCCCAAAGCAGTACAGTATCCCGGTAGTCGAGGTCCTATCTGGCGAGTTGTGGATTCGTGCCCCTGAGGCTGAGCCGTTATGGTGACGATAATCGTGTTCCGATCCCATATCGCCACCCTGCAAATCATGTTAGTCACGTTGGCCAGTTGTCGAAGGGGAAGAAAAGCGCGCTGGTTAATTTCGAGATCGGCTACCTGAATCGAGCCCAATTCATACAGGGCGAACCCTAGACGATATTTCCGGACTCCGGTATCTTTAAGGAGGAAACCATTTTTTTCGAGGGTGCTGACCAATCCGTGTACAGTAGTTTTGGCCAGGCCGAGTGAGGAGGCCATTTCCGAAATTCCGATTGGATCACGGGTGTTCCTGAAGAGATCAAGAATTCGTATGGCCCTATCAACGGATTGGATTCTCATAGCTATTTTATTCTATAATATAGAATATAATTCGATAATATAGGATAGCTATCAATACCAGAATCCAATGTCAAGCAAAAAAGTGATATACAAACGATTTTTCAAAAAGATGAATAACCGAACATGAGCGAATCGAATCTGATCTTTTACTTATTACCTATCTTTTGCAATAAGTTCGCGTATTTTTTGGATCAATTTTTTAATATCGTCCAGGCATGTGTGCGGATGATTAAAAACCAGGCGTAAATAGCGCTGACCGCTAAACGCGGTGGTGGACAGGTAGAATTCGCCCTGAGCGATTAGTCTGTCTCTTATATCCAGCTGAAGTTGATCACTGCCCTCTGAGCGGAAACAAAGAATGTTGCTTTGCGGTGCGGCCGCACATTCAAACTCCGGCTGGGACTCAATATAGTCGTACGCCTGTTTGGCCAAATCAAATTGATCATCTACATGCTTTTCCAATCCCTGCTCTCCGAGGGCCGCCAGAACGAAAAACCATTTCAACCCCAGGCCGGACTTGGTGCATTCAACCGTACGGTGGATAAAATCAAAACCAGGCTGTTCTTTTTCATGAAACAGGTAGCTGGCTTCCTGTTGAAAAGCCAGGTCGATGCTGCGAAAATCTTTGACCAGCACGGCCGTGCATAAAGCGGGTGTACGCATTAACTTGTGGGCATCCCAGATCAGCGAATCCGCCAGTTCAACCCCATCCAGCAGGCCTTTATGTTTTTGCGACAGCAGGGCACCGGCGCCCTGGGCCCCATCGATATGAAACCACAGATCATGCGCCTTGCAGAATTCACCGATTTCACGGATGGGATCATACAGCCCGGCAGCCGTACTGCAACCATTGGCGACCACCGCAAAAATGCGTTTACCCTCGCTTTTTAGGCGCGCATACACCTCGGGCAGTTTCTGTGGAATCGCCACGCCATTTTCATCCACCGCCATGGGACAGACCGCGTTCCGGCCGAGGCCCATAATACCGGCTGCCCGGGCAATTGAATAATGGCTTTCAGCCGGTGCCAGCAGCACCAGATCCCGGGGGCTGCCCTCCTGGAAGGCCTGCGGTGCGATTCTGCTGCGTGCTGCCAGCAGAGCAGTTAAATTCGCTATCGAGCCGCCGTTCGTTAGAACGCCGCCGCCGTAAACCTTATCATGGTGCTTTGGCATCTTGAGCGGCTGCGGTTGCCAGCCTACTTTTTCGAGTAACCAGTTGATCATGTACCACTCGATGCTGGCGGCTCCGGGCCCCATTTCATAAATGGCCATAGGGTTGTTGGTAAATCCGTCGATCAGCGAGGCCAAGGCTCCGGCATAATGGGAAGTTCCCACCTGGTGGGCCAAATAAGCCGGATGAAGCAGGCGGGTGGTGGATTCCAGGTATTTGGCTAAAAATTGTGCCAGACGCTCGCCGCTTAACCGGCCATTCTGGATATCCGCGCTTAATTCCAAATCGGATATCAGTTTTTCCAGAGGCGCTTGGTCGATGACCGGCTTTAGCTTGGAAATGGACTCCTGGTAATATTTCTCCAGGGCGGTGATCACGATTTCAGCATCTGCTAAAAAAGACATTTAGACAGGTTCTCCTTATTAAATGTTATTGTTCACGCAAAACCGCATTGCTGAGCACAATCCGTTATAAAAAAAGATGCGAAGTCCCGCATCTGCGGGGCCGCGCCATAGCTTTAGCGACGGAGGGCCAGGACGCAAAGAATTATAAATTAAAACATAAAAAAACCTTTGGCGCCTCTGCGTCTTTGCGAGAGGCGATCTGTTTATTTCCTTTCGGCCACCTTTTTTTTATAAAACCGGCTGGCCTTGGCGCGGTTTCCGCAATCGCTCATGATGCACCAGCGCCGACTTTTATTCCGGCTGGTGTCCAGGAAAAGGTAGCCACAGGCCGGATCGCCGCACTTTTTTACTCTGTTCAGCTCATCTGAAACCAGCAGATCGGCGGCCGAGCGGATCAGGGGGTTGAGTATCCACCCCAGTTTAGCCATCTCCCCTTTCGAATCCCAGCGGTAGCCGTCCTTGGTTCTGATAATTTGTGAGCTTTTCATGGTTTGTGAAAGGAATTTGTTAAATGCGGCCAGATCTTTGTTCGCAGCCGGCCTGCCATCAGACAGAGATGAAAAAATACGATAAATGGTCTCCCTAAATTTTATGGCTTTGCCCAGCACCTTGGTTTGTTTTGAAGGCCGCTTCTTCGACCGTTGCAACATGTTACGAGCTTCTTTAACGGATATGGTTCCCGCGTGCCGGCTCCAGACCACCAGATCCTGATAGGTGTGCAAATATTCCACGGGCTGGTCGGCGCCGCGCCAATCCAGCGTATTAACAAAATCCAGGCAGGGACGGCCGCCCAGAAGACTCAAATTGCCGGCGTGTTTTTTGTCATTACCCAACGGATTCCTCCTCCATAAATATAACCAGTATAAATATATTGACAGGTTATAATAAAAATAATATATCTATAACTGGCTAAAACTTAATAGACGGTTATGTGATTGTCAAGTTGTAAAATGAGATAAATTTATAAGCTCCGAGAGGGCGCGCTGTAAATCTTTTTAAGGAGGCTAAAGATGCAAGCTTCGCAGTTAAGCAGGGCATTTTTTGAACATTTAGAAAACCAGGGCTTTCAAGGACGAATCGTTTCAATTGCCCACCTAAAGGAACTCCAAAAAGGTATCGAGACCCATCATAAAAAGGGTCAGCTGGATGAAGAACTGTATAATAACTATCTGGCCTCTTTTGATTTTGAATGCCATGATCAGCTTGCGGGTGCCCGGTCCTTGATCATCATATCAATTCCGCAACCCCAGGTGCGGATTAAGTTTTCCCGGGAGGATAAATCTTATCCGGTTATTATCCCACCCACCTATTATTTCTCTGCGGATCATCAGGTGGCAAATCTTCTGGAAGCCCATCTCGGACCGCAGGCCTACAAGCTGAAAAAAGTCAGATTGCCCGACAAGCTGCTGGCGGTGCGCAGCGGTCTGGCACAGTATGGTAAGAATAACCTCACCTATGTAAAGGGATACGGCAGCTTTCACCGGCCAGCGGTGTTTATTTCCGATTTTCCTTGCGAAGTAGACAGCTGGAGAAAACCTGCGGTGATGGAGCAGTGTGAAACTTGCAGTGCCTGTATGAAGGCCTGTCCCACCGCTGCCGTCGGATCCGATCGCTTTCTGCTGCACGCAGAACGCTGCCTGACCTTCTTCAATGAATGGCCCAACGATTTTCCCGAATGGCTCTCGCCGGCCTGGCACAACAGCCTGGTGGGCTGCATGATCTGCCAGAAAGTCTGCCCGGCCAATAAAAATGTTGTCAAATGGATTAAGGCCGGTGCGACTTTCGATAATGCCGAAACGGACCTTATTTTAAATGACATACCCGAGGAGCAGCTGCCGCGGAAGACCTCTGAAAAGCTTAAAATGCAGGGCATGATGGAATATTATGATGTTCTGGGAAGAAATTTAAAAGCGTTAATGGAGAAGACGATTTAGCCGGCTCTAATAAAACCTGCCTTTTTTCACTGCCCGAAAGCCGTCGATTCAAATTTGACAGGACAGATCGAGTTTGGTAGTTTTAGAGATTAACATTATCTAACTTTTCACCTGTACACCAGGGAGGAGACATGGTCCAAAGACGACTGCAACTGATCGCATTGCTGTGTTGTTTTTTAATCGGTTTGAGCGCCTGTTCGCGCAAATGGGCGGTTATCGGAGCCGCAGCAGCGGCCGTGGGTACCGGGGCATATTTTTACATAAAAGGGGATCTCAAGAGAAACTATGAAGCCCCCATGGATAAGACCTGGGATGCAACGATTAACGCCGTTGAAGCGCTGAAATTAAACGTCGAATCCCAAAACCATGATGCGCTCACCGGGATCATCAAAGGCAAAATGGCCGATGATAAGAGCTTCGAAATTAATCTGAAAAGGGTCGGTGAAAATTTGACCGAGGTGGGAGTTCGCATCGGCACCTTCGGCGATCGGGGGCGATCGGAAACCATCCACAATAAAATTCATTCATTACTTTAGACAGCCGGATACATTTCTTTACAAAAAATCGAAGCGGCGCCATTGGTGCCGCTTTTGTATTAGAACCCATCTCCAAAATCGTAGATCACCTTTTTAAGTTGGCCCGTTGAGCCAGTTGTGCCCGTTAAAATAGGAATAATATCTTATGTTTTTAACCGGCAAACGGGCTAAAGGGTAACGGGCTAAACCGATGTACCTTAGATGAATTTTTAAGATAGGTTCATTAATAACCGAACTTCCGAAGAGCCCGCGTATCCTTTCTCCAGTTTTTCTGAACCCGCACAAAAAGCTTTAAAAAGACCTTGGTTTCGAGCATGTGTTCGATTTTTTTACGCGATTCGGTGCCGATGCGTTTGAGTTTGCTGCCTTCCTTGCCGATGATGATGCCTTTCTGGGAAGCACGTTCAATGTGAATGGTGGCCTCAATTTTAACCAGCTTGCCTTTTTTTTCTTCTGTAAATGAATCCACTGTCACGGCAGTGGCATAAGGTATCTCTTCACCGGTCAGCCGGAATACGGTTTCGCGAATCATTTCTGCCGCGATAAAGCGCTCGGTCAAATCGGTGATCGCATCTTCCGGAAAATAAGGCGGCCCCTGAGGCAGAAAACTTTCCATGGCGCCGATAAGTTCTTCGACCTGGGTGCCCTGGGTGGCCGAAATGGGGACAATAACATCAAAGTAGTATTCGGTTGACCACCTTTCGATAAGCTTGAGCAAAGCTGATTTTTCAATTAAATCGATTTTATTCAGGGCGATAATCACTGCGGGTCTGTGCTTCTGAAGCCGTTTAACCAGAAAATGCTCGGAGGTAGGATCCGGCTGGGCTGCATCCAGCACAAACAGAAACATATCCGCATCACCCAAGGCCGAAAGCGCGGTATCGACAATACGCAGATTCAGGGTATCTTTGGCCTCAAATATGCCCGGTGTATCGATGAAAACAAACTGGGCGCCGGGCCGGTGCATGACTCCCAGAATCCGGTTGCGGGTGGTCTGGGGCTTTTTGGAGGTGATCGAAATTTTTTCGCCCAGCATGCGGTTTAACAGCGTCGACTTGCCGACATTGGGGGCTCCGACGATGGCGACATAGCCGGATTTGAAGTTGTCGTATTTGTCAGCGGTGCTGGACATGTTTTTTAGACAGGATTTACCTGCCTTCGCTGAAGCTACGGCGAGGCAGGCAGGATTTAAAATTATATTTATTTCAGCTTTTCGGATTTACCGCGCCAGAGTCGCGCTGTAGCGTGACGACGGCGGGAAGAAAGTGACGAAACCCAATCCGCCTGCGGCGGAAATTCGCTTAATACTATTCTTATCAAAAAAGATAAGGATTACACAATAGGTTTCAAAGGTGATGGCAAATCGGGGAAGGCGGGTTTAATCGGGCGATTTGGGATCTTCGATGTCCACCAAGGACAAAATCGCCTGCCAGAGGGCGTCTCTTCCCCGGCGGGATTTGGCGGAGAAAAGAATAAATTCGTCTTTGTCTCTCTCGAGAACCTGGGCAATCAGGCCATGTTTTTGGGCCTGTTTATTTTTGGAGAGTTTATCTGTTTTCGTTAGTACTAAAATCGCGGCGATGGAATAATGGCGGAGCCAACCGAGTAGATTTAATTCCTCCTGCCCGGGGGTGCGCCGGATATCTAAAATGACGACAACCCCTTTTAAGGTCCTGCGAGTGGAGAGGTAGGTTTCTATCATGGGGCCCCAAGTCTTTTTAACGGATACCGGTACTTTGGCGTATCCGTATCCGGGAAGATCGACAAAACCGATTCGCTCGTTGATATCAAAAAAATTGATGAGCCGGGTGCGGCCGGGAGTTGAGCTTGTTTTTACCAGACGCTTGCGGTTGACCAGGGTATTAATCAGGCTGGATTTTCCCACGTTTGAACGGCCGGCAAAGGCGACCTCCGGCAGCCGGGCAGGGGGGTATTGAGAGGATTTGGTGGCGCTGGTCACAAATTCGGCAGAAGTGATTTTCATAAAAGGTGCCTAAAGTGAACTAAAATGATCTAAAGTGACTAAAGTTAAGGAATCGCTCGCGCAGCGCAGGCGCTGAGTGTCGCTCTATCTTTTAAAATTAGGATGGCAGAATTTCTTAACTTTAGTCACTCTAGTTCACTTTAAACTTTAGCTCACTTGTTTTTTAAATATTTTTCTAGCCTCTCCATGCCCGCTTCAATATTTTCCATGGAATTGGCGTAGCAGAACCGCAAATAGCCTTCACCGTTTTTGCCAAAATCGATTCCGGGCGCGACGCCGACATGTGCTTTTTCGAGTATATCGAAGGCAAATTTATAAGAGTCGCCTGAGAATTTTTTGGCATTGGCAAATACATAAAAGGCGCCCGTGGGCTCTACGGTAATTCCAAAACCCAGCTCTTTTAAACGCCGGATCATAAATATGCGGCGCTGATTGTAAATTTTTTGCATGCGAGCGACATCGTCTCCGGCATTTTTCAGGGCCGCCACACCGGCCTTTTGAACCATGGCGTTGGCGGAAATAAAAAAGTTTTGATGCAGTTTTTGCATCGGGCGAATAAACGGTCTGGGTGCGATGACGTAGCCGAGACGCAGACCGGTCATGGCAAACTGCTTGGAAAAACCGTTGAGTACAAACGCATGATCGGAAAACTCAAGAATCGAATGCGCCTGACCTTCATATACCAGTCCATGATAGATTTCATCGGAAACAATATAGGGGCACTGCTCACATTTCGTGAGCTCGGCGATTTGCTGCATGCGGTCGGCTGAGAGCAGGTTGCCGGTGGGATTGGAAGGAGAGTTTATAAATATCGCTTTGGTTTGAGCATTGATGTTTTCCTTGATAACCTCAGGCCGGTACTGAAAGCCGTCTTCTTCGTAGACCGGAATCGTTACAAGGCTGCCGCCAACAAATTTGACGAAATTCGGGTAGCAGGCATAGTGCGGATCTGAGATAATAACCTCATCCTGCGTTTCAAGTAGTGCCGCAAAAACCATAAATATGGCCGGTGAAGAACCCGAGGTCACAATTATCCGGTCAGGGTCTACAGATACCTGATAGTGTTTTTGGTAATACTGGCAGATCGCTTCCCGCAGTTCAAACAAGCCCATGCTATGGGTGTAATGGGTACATCCATCTTCTAGAGCCTTGCAGGCCGCTTCTTTTACGCAGTCGGGCGTATCAAAGTCCGGTTCGCCGACTTCCAGATGAACGATGTGGGTGCCTTCACGCTCGAGCTCCTGGGCCCTTTCCAGCACGTCCATGACGATGAAGGACGTCATTTCTTCAGTACGTTTGGAAATCATAAAAAGTCCTTTGTTACGCGTTACGCGTTGCGTGTTGCGGGTTAAGCCCCGATGTCGCAAATCAAAACGCGCAACCCGGAACCCGCAACTCGCAACCTTATATCACTTTATTAAGCGGATACTCGATTATCCCTTCCGCTCCGTGGTTGAGCAGATCCGGAATCAAATCACGCACCACGTCGGAGCTGACCACAATTTCCACCGAGAACCATTTGGTGTTATAAAGCGGCGCCACTGTAGGTGCATTCAGGCTCGGCAGCATGCCGATCACGTCTTCCATCTTTTCTTCGGGCACATTCATTTTGATGCCTACCATTTTTGCACCCTGCAGCGCCCCTTTGAGCAAAAGTGCAATTTGTTCTATCTTTGACCTTTTTTCAGGATCCTTCCAGGCGTTGTGGTTGGCAATCAATTGGGTGTTGGTCTGCATAAGCTCATGAATCACCCGCAGGCCGTGGGCCTTGATCGTAGATTCGGTTTCGGTAACTTCCACAATCGCGTCCGCAAGTCCGGACACCACCTTGGCTTCGGTCGCACCCCATGAGAATTCAACGCTGACATTAATCTTGCGTTCCTCAAAGTATCGCCGCGTAAAATTCGTCATCTCCGTGGCAATTTTTTTGCCTTCGCAATCTTCAATTTTTTTTATCGGTGAATCAAAAGGCACCGCCAGCACCCAGCGTGCCGGCCGGGAGCTGACCTTGGAATAAACCAGATCGGTGACAACATGGATGTCCGACTCGTTTTCGGCGATCCAGTCCTTGCCGGTCAATCCAACATCCAGGGTGCCGCTTTCGATGTAATTGGACATCTCCTGGGCGCGGCAGATGGCGCACTCAATGGTATCATCATTGATTTCAGGGAAATAGCTTCGGCCGTTGACATTGATGTTCCAGCCGGAGCGCTTAAACAATGCAATCGTGGCATTTTGCAGACTACCCTTGGGAATTCCCAATTTGAGTTGATTTTTCACTTGCCGTATACCTCCTTAGGGTCAAATACAGGCTCTCCGATTATCCTGACAGACCCATCTTCAATTTTTTTATGAAAACAGCTGCGATGGCCGGTATGGCAGCTGGCACCGCCAAGCTGTTCAATTTTTAGCAGCACCGTGTCCTCATCGCAGTCGATGCGGATTTCTTTTACAATTTGCTGATGGCCGGATGTTTGGCCTTTAACCCACAGCTCCTGACGGCTTCGGCTCCAATAGGTGGCTCTGCCGGTGTTCAGGGTGGTCTCCCAGGCCTTTGGATTCATAAAGGCCAGCATCAGGACCTCACCGGTCTCATAATCCTGTGCGATCGCCGGAATCAGACCGCCCGCTTTTTCGAAGTTTGGTGTCATCATTTTTCTAAAATCACATATTGAATTTGTTCCCCAAAGGGAGTAAACTATAAGTTTGTAAAAGCATATGTTTTACATGCTAAAATACGGTTCAAATAACAAATTGTAAACTTTCATAGGTAACCGCAACTTGCCCGAATGTCAAATAATTTTTTATTGTTAGACCTGCCCGGCAATTTGACCCAGGAGTTACCCCGTTAATGGCCAAGAGAAAAAGCAAATCCGATATTTTGAAGCAACGCAGCCGAGGTAAAAAGCGGCACTTTTTTCGAAAATTTATCCTCTGGTGCTTCGGGCTGGGGTTTATTTTTGTTTTGCTGGGGGCCCTGGCCGGCGTTGGTGTTTATTTTTATTTAAGCTCCAACCTGCCCAAGATCAATTCTTTAACCGAATATCACCCGCCGATTATTACCACCGTCTATTCGGATGATGAACGTAAGATCGCCGAATTTTTTGAGGAACGTCGGATTATCAGACCGCTCAATGAAATTCCCCAGGAACTGATCAATGCCTTTGTCGCCGCCGAGGATGCTCGATTCTACAAGCATAAAGGCATTGATTTTTACAGCATTATCCGGGCCTTTATTAAAAACTTGCAGGCCGGTACGATTGTCCAGGGCGGCAGCACGATCACCCAGCAGGTGACCCGATCCTTTTTACTTTCACGTGAAAGAAGCTATACCCGGAAATTAAAAGAAGCGATTCTGGCCTACCGGATCGACAAAGTATTTAACAAGGACGAAGTTCTGTTCCTCTATTTGAATCAGATATACCTGGGTCACGGCGCCTACGGTGTGGAGGCGGCTGCCGGAAATTATTTCGGGAAATCCGCCAAGGATTTAAACCTGGCTGAATGTGCCATACTGGCGGGCCTGCCCCAGGCACCCAGCAAATATTCTCCTTTTAGATATCCGGAGCGAGCCAAGCAGCGTCAGATTTATGTGCTCAACCGGATGGTGGACGAAGGATTCATCAGCAATATCGAGGCCACCGAGGCCATCAATGCCGAAGTTGAGATTAAGCCCAGACGCAACTGGTATATCGAGGAAATTCCCTATTACACCGAACAGGTCCGGCGCTATGTTGAGCAAAAATATGGCCGGGAGACCCTCTACACCCAGGGTCTTCAGATTTATACCGCCGCCAGTATCGAGATGCAAAAGATCGCCCGGGAGGAAATTGAAAAGGGCCTGTACGATCTGGATAAACGCCAGGGTTACCGGGGCCCTGAAAAAAACCTGGCACCCGAAGAAATCGAGTCGTTTTCTAAAACAGTTCAAACCGAGCTGGACGAAAATCCCCTTGAAGCCGGCCAAACCGTAAAGGGCGTTGTGATTAAGGTGGATGACAAATTGAAAGCGGTTACGGTTCGGGTCGGAAATGCCTTAGGGCAGATCGCACTTGAGGATATGCAATGGGCGCGGAAACCGGATCCGGAGAAAGCCTACTATGAAGCCAAAATTAAGCGTCCCGGAGAGGCGCTTAAGGTCGGGGACGTCATCCTGGTTAAGACAAAAGCAAAAATCGAAAACTCGGATTTATGGCAGCTCGCTTTGGAACAGGAGCCTGTGGCCCAGGCGGCCCTGCTGTGCCTCGAGGCCGAAACCGGGTTTGTAAAGGCGATCATCGGCGGACGCGATTTTCGTGACAGCCAATTCAATCGTGCGTTTCAATCCAGGCGACAGCCGGGCTCGGCCTTTAAGCCGGTCATATACGCGGCCGCCCTGGATAAGGAGTTTGAAGAACCCGATAAAATATATACGCCCGCATCAGTGATTATCGATTCGCCGATTGTATTTGAAGACGAAGAACGGGATTTTACCTGGAAGCCCAGAAACTATAAGGAGCGGTTTTTCGGTCCCACGCTCATGCGGGATGCACTGGCCAAGTCGCGCAACGTGGTCACCATCAAAATTTTACAGGATATCGGGATCGAATATGCCCGCGAATATGCGAATAAACTTGGAATCGTCTCTGATTTGAGCAGGGATCTTTCCATCGCCTTGGGATCTTCCGGAGTATCATTGCTCGAGCTGACAAAAGCCTATTCCGTGTTTGCCAATCAGGGGTATCTGATCGAGCCGGTTTTTATTACCAAAATTGTCGATCGCAACGGCAACGTGCTTGAAGAAATGTCTCCCGAGCGAATTAAAGTTATCGAAAAGACGACCGCCTTCCTGATGACCCATATGCTGGAAGGGGTGGTGAAGTATGGAACCGGCTGGCGCGTGAAGGCATTAAAGCGGCCGGCGGCAGGCAAAACCGGAACCACCAACAATTTATTTGATGCCTGGTTTATGGGTTATACGCCTCAATATATCACCGGAACGTGGGTGGGATTTGATCATGAGGCCCCATTGGGAAAATCTGAAACCGGTTCCCGGGCCGCAAGCCCGATTTGGCTGGGCTTTATGCAAAGAATCCTGGCGGATAAACCTCCCCAGATTTTTGAAGTTCCCGAAGGAATTGTATTTACCAAAATTGATGCTGAGACCGGGCTTCTGCCCATTCCGGAATCCAAAAAGACGGTCTTCGTCAGTTTTAAGGAAGGCACCGAACCCACCGATTACAGCAAAAGACCGGATGAAATTACCGATACCGGGGACTTTTTTAAGAAAGATCTATAAAATGGCCTGCGGCCAAAATTAGGTTTCAGGTGTCAGTGTTCAGGTGTCAGGATTGACAGACCTGAACCGCCAAGTCAGATGCGCCCTGACACCTGAACACTGACACCTGAAACCCTTTTATTTTGGCATCGGATAAACCGCTTGTTTAGTAGCAAGATGCCGGGGCCATACGATTTCGGCGTTACCATCGATCCATTGCATCAGGTAGGTCGGCAATCTGTTTTGCCGGCTTTTTTTATTATAGGAGATAAATTTAACCGGGCCGTAGATGGTCTGCATGTGTGTTTTCGCCAGTTCATCGCGAACATTTTCCGGCGCCAGAACCTTTGTGCGTTTAAGGGCATCGGCCACCACATAGATGGCGGCATACGCCTGGGCAGCATGATCGGTGGCTTGGGTATGGTATCTGGCTTTGAATTTTTTGTGATATTCCCCGGCCCCGGGATATGGCACTGACGGCATCCATTGGGTGGTGCAGACCACAAAATTAGATGCGCTTCCGGCATTTTTTGTAAATTCAGGCAGCGCAAATCCAGCCGGGCCGCCGAAAAACAGCTTTGGATTCAAATTCAGCTCTTTGGAATTGCGTGCCAGAAGGGCTGCGTCGCTGGCGTCATCGGTGACCATGTATAAAAGGTCGGGATTTTTGATCTTCACGCGGGCCAGCAACGGTCTGAAATCGTCCGCGCCGTTTTCAAAACTTTCTTTTATCACCATCTTTAAGCCCATCGCGTCGGCTTTTTTAAAAAACCTTCTGGCATCCGAGGAACTTTTCAGTGATTTGGCGTGTACGATCGCAATTGATTTTATATCCGTTGCCACCATTTTGATAAAAGACGCGAATGTGTCGAGATGCTCGCTTAGCGGCTGATTCAATCGGAAGATGTAATCCCATTTCTGTTCGGTAATTTTATCCGCCGTAGCACTGTTTACCAGAAACGCTCTTTTTTTTTGCTGGGCGATGGAAATGGTTGCCCAGGTTACCGAACTTAAAAAGCCCCCGCCGATCAGAAGCACTTCATCGTGGGTGATTAACTGCTGAATGGCCCTGCGTCCCACATCGGATCTGCCCTGGGTGTCCGCAATGACCGCTTCGATTTTTTTGCCACGTATTCCGCCGGCAGCATTAATTTCATCTACAGCCATGTGAACAGAATTCTTTTGAATCATTCCGGATTTAGCGTTGCTTCCGGTTAGCGGCAGCAATACGCCGATCTTTATGGTCTCACCGGCAAAGGCGCTGGCCAGCATGAATCCGGATAATACCGCAAAATAAGTAACGCAAATTACACTTTTTCTGAGTAAAATCATCTCCGGTTCACATATAACCCAAGTTTCGTTTTGAAAAATCCGCAATCCACATTCGACTCGGCTACCTTCGACGTGAGCTCAGGCCGAAAGTAGCTCGTCGCAGGCCGAAATCCACAATTGTTTAGGTTTGAATTAAGGTTCAATTAATCGATTTTGAATGGCGAAGCGGGACAATTCCGCATTATTGCGCAAGCCAAGCTTTTTCAACAGGCGCGCACGATAGGTGTCGACCGTTTTTATACTGATATGATAGGAACGGGCAATTTCGCGGTTGGTCTGCCCCATGGCCAGGCGGCGCAGAACCTGCAGTTCCCGCATGGACAGCGAATCCAGAGGAGATTTGCCGTTGGATCCTTTTGCCACGCGCAGAGCGAGTGATTCGGCTGCCTCATCGGTGATATAGCGCTGTCCCTCATGGATTTTGCGGATGGCCGTCACCAATTGCTCCGGCGCCGATTGCTTGGTGAGGTAACCCATGGCCCCGGCCTGGATCGCGCGAACCACATATTGTCCCTCTTCATGCATGGTGAGAACCAGAATCGGCAATTCCGGGTTTAGAGCCTGCAGCTGGCTGATGACTTCCAGGCCGTCCAGCCCCGGCATGGAAATGTCGATGACCGCAACGTCGGGTGTAGTTTCTTGAACGCGTTGTATGGCTTCGCGTCCATCGTCGGCCTCAGCCACCACCTCCATCTCACCGCTTTCTTCGACAATACGACGAAGACCGGCACGTACGATACTGTGGTCATCTGCAAGAAGAACTTTAATCAATATCAATCCCCCAAGTTATTACAAATCAGCTCTCACCAACTCCTCTGATAGAGAGGTGGTTTAAAATCCGAAATACGAAGCCCGAAATTCGAAACAAATATGAATATCAAATGATCGAATGTTCAAAACTTGAAGACCTGAACTTAAGAATTATAGAATACAAATCTCAATAAATCTTTATCGTTTTGAATTTTGGTAATTCGGATTTGTTTCGAGTTTCGATATTCGATATTCGAATTTAGTGACTTTCGGCCATATTTTTTTTTGTATTTGCCGAATAGCATGCCTAACTACCCAGCTGACCATCTATAGGAACCCTAAAATACACCTGCGTTCCTTTTTGCGGCCGGGCATGAACTTCCAAAGCACCGCCCACCAATGCGGCGCGTTCGCGCATGCCGGCCACCCCCAGACCTTCGGATTCAGCCGTCAGATCCTGGGCGTTAAATCCCTTGCCATCATCAATCACGGCCAGAGTGAGCAAGCCGTTTTTGGATTTAAGAATGACATCCACACGGCTGGCAGAGGCATGCCGGGCGACATTCGTCAGCGCTTCCTGGGCAATTCGATAGGCTGCGGTGGAAATGCCTTCGTTGAGGCTGGAAACTTCGTTGTGCTCAAACACACAGGCAATTTCGGTGCGCCTTTCAAAATCGGCCGTATACCATTCCAGGGCATCTACCAGGCCGAGATCATCCAGTACTCCCGGGCGAAGGCGAAACGCCATTCCACGCACATCTTCAATGTTTTTATCGATTAGTCCGCACATGGTCAAAGCACGTTGTGAGGCCTCCGGGTCGGCTTTCTTTAAGCGTTCATACATCCAGACCGAATCCATGCGCAACGCGGTCAGCACCTGCCCCAGCTCATCGTGCAGCTCCCGGGCAATTGCGGAACGTTCTTTTTCCTGGTTGGCCATGATGCTGCCCGAAAGCCGGCGCAGTTGCATCTGAGCTTTTTTCACAGCGGTGATGTCGTTTAAGATTCCGCAGACCCCGCTGATGTTGCCGGATTCATCGTAAATCGGAAATTTTACCGCCAGATAGGTATGTAATCCGTCTGATTGTTGAATGTGTTCTTCAACCTGTAAAGACCGCAATTCTTTTAAAACCTGAGCGTCACTCGCAAGGAACTGGTCGGCGATGTTTTGTGGCAGGATTTCGTAATCGGTTTTGCCGCGGATATCGGCGTTGCGAACCTCGAATAATTCTTCATAACGGGTGTTGACCAGCGTATAGCGTCCCGCTTTATCCTTAATGTAAACCACCGCCGGTGTGTAAGTTAATATGTTGGTGATTTCTTCGGTCTGCTTGCGAACCAGGCGCTCCAGATCCTGGGAGTAGAGACTGAGTTCTTCTTTGGCCTGCTTTAAGGCTTCTTCGGCGCGGTTGCGCTGAGTGACATCAATTGAGACGGCCAGGGACCTTTTTATCTCACCGTCTGCATCCCGATCGGCAATGGCCGAAAGCAGCACATCCATTTTGCTGCCGCTTTTCTTGACAAACTGATAGGGAATATCCTGACAGAATCCTTTGCGGAAAAATAGGGGGAACACGGTTGTCTCTGCATATTGGCGGGATTCCGGTGTTAAAAAATCGGTGAGGCTGCTTCCGATGACCTCCTCCCTTGAATATCCCATTACCTCTACCCAGTAGTCGCTCACGCTGAGTAGCCGGCCCCCCGGATCGATGGAATGCAGCATCGCCGGCGTATGGTGATACAGAGATCGGTAACGGCCCTCGCTTTCCCGCAGCATTTTTTCAGCGGATCGTCTCTGCCGGATTTCATGACTGGCCTGTCGATATAGAAAGAAAACCGCGATGCCGATCAACACACACAGGGCCAGTACGATGGGGCCGGTGGTTTTAATCAACGGTTCGATTACGGCTTTGGTAATGGCATCGAGCTTGCGCAAATGCACCACGTTCCATCCCGGATACTTTCTATCCAGTTCCACCACCTGGATCTGATATTCATTACCGGCACGGTCCCTAATATAGTCACCGTTGGTCTCCAAACCGGTCCATCTCCAGGGCCCGGTGCCGAATTGGCGCGATTTTTTAATCAGTGGAACGCTATCCTCATTGTATTTCCATAACAGATGATAAAGCCATTCTTTACGGTTGGAAATAAAGATAACACCGTGGGGATCGTTGACCATGACAATTTCGTCCAATTCCGTCCCCAACTCGCGTTCGATTAATTCAATCGAGGCTTTAATCACGACGATGCCGACGGGGGTGATTGTATTTTCTGCCATTACCGGATGGCTGTAATAGGCACCGCGTTTGCCGGATGTGGTTCCCAGTGCGAGATAAGCACTGGGTTTTCCGGCAATTGCGTTTTTAAAATAGGGTCGAAATGCAAAATTTTGACCCACAAAACTATCCGGTGCATAGCGGTTGGTCGAAGCAATGGTGTTGCCATCGGCTGCCATGAGATAGCACACATCCGCATCCAGGGTTTGTTTGAAATGATCCAGGGTGGCATTGGCTTCTGACAGGTTTTGCGCATCGGGTCGGATCAAAGCCGATTGAAGCGCTGACATGCCGGCCAACGTTTTTACGGGTTTGACGTTTTCAGAAAGGAAGGTGCTTAGATTTTTTTTAATGGTCCTCAGGCGGATGTCCGCCTGCCGCTCAGCTTCTTTAAGCGCGGATTTTTTTAAAGATGAATAGTACAGGTACCCGCCGGTAGAGGCTGATAAAAAAGCCAACAGTGACAAAACAATCAGGATAATGCGAAGCTTCATGTGGTGTTCCGATAAGGGTCTACACTGGTTCGCTTTGCTCGCGACTGGAATGATGGAATATTGGAATGTTGGGTTTTTAAAACATCCTATTGGAAACTATCATGATTTGTGGAGGAAAAGCAAAAATAATCCCAAAAATCTAAATCCAAACAGTGAAGTTTTGCATTTTTTACATTATTCCATAATTCCAGCATAGCGCTATAGCTTCACTTCGTGCCCATTATTCCATACAGGTGGAATAAAACCAGGATCCTTATAAGCACCTTACTACCAATATTTTATAGAAATACCGAGACGTTCTATCTTTTTACACCATAGCAGACACGATGGCAAATAAATTCAAGGGATAGAAACGATTACTTGTAAGAAAAAATCTGACAAAAAAATCAGAAATCGTCTAATTGACAGCATTTTCTCTTATTTGTAGGTTTTAATGCCCTATTATGGCAAATAGCCCCTTCTTTGCTGAATTGTATTGATGTCCACCCCACCCATCTTTTTGCGTTGCTGCGGATAGGTTCGGTTTCGATTATACGGCTATTTTGCTTTTTTTCGATACCGTTGGCTGCTGTACATGGAAACGGGCCAGCTATACAGCGTCAACTGTAACGATCTTTTTCCACTAATCTATGGTTTGATTTTTAGACTGTAATGGGAGGTGGATCATGAAACCGACTTTTAAATTTTTATTTTGTGTTGTCATCCTATCCTTAATTTCAGCAAATATAGCGCTTCCGACAACCGTTTTTGCGACGGAACCCATAGTTGTTGGCATTCCGCATTCAGAGACATACACCTATGCAGACATGATGAAAAATTCATTTGAGATGGCTCTGGAGACGATCAATAAGGCCGGCGGAATCAAAAACCGGCCCTTGAAGCTGGTATACGCCAACGACCAGGGCCAGCCAAAACCCGGAGAAAAAGCAATTATCGAGCTGGTCGAAAAAAACGCAGCGGTTATGCTGGTGGGCGCCTATCAAAGTAGCAATACCATATTTATGGCCCGAATCGCCGATAAGCTGGACCGGCCGTTGTTGGTGTGCACGGCTGCCGATGATCGCATCACCCAGCGCAAATGGAAAAATGTCTATCGGATGAACCCGCCTGCCATAGGATATACCAGTGGGCTGGAAGATTTTTTTCTGACTAAAATCAAGCCCAAATCCATGGCAATCGTTTACGAAAATAGCCCCTACGGCACCAGTGGTGCTATGCGAATGATGTGGTTTTGCCGGGGAAATGACATCGATTTGCGCGCCATCGAGCCCTATCACAAAGAAAGACTCAGCCCGGACTATTTTAAGCGCATCGTGGCTCGCTTGAAACAAGATCCTACCGAGGTGATTTACATGGTTTCCTACCTTAAAGATGGTGCGTTGCTGGTAAAAAACATCAAAGATGCCAAGATCAATTCATTGCTTGCCGGCGGTGCCGGTGGTTTTACGAGCCAAAAATTCATCAATACAGCCGGCGCCAGCGCCAATCTTTTTTTGACCGCCACGCTTTGGACCCCCCAATTGCAGTATCCGGGGACCAAAGAATATTATGATCAATATACGAATAAATACGGCACTGCGCCCGATTATCATGGCGCCGAAGCCTATTCGGCCTTACTGGTGGCTGCGGATGTGTTAAAACGGGCCGATTCGCATCGTCCCGAAAGTATTCGGGCGGCCCTGGACAAAACCGATTTGATGACGCCTTTTGGTCCGGTGAAGTTTATATCATACGAGAACTTTGAAAGGCAAAATAGCTTACCGACACAGGTACTGCAGGTTATTGATGGCAAATTCGAGTGTATCTGGCCTCAAGAACTTGCGACTGCCGATTTTGCTGCCCCTCGATGAGTTAAGCGTCAGTCATTCGGCAACCTGTTGAAGTTAAAAATCGGCGTTCCTGTTACAAACAAAAAAATTGAAAGGAGGTGGTTTTCAAAGCAAAGTCTGATTGTTCAGAAAACAACAAATGTTAAAATTGGTATGTCATGCGCCCAAACAGTGGGCTCGTATGATATTAGTAACGTAATTAACTAAAATTTAAAGGAGAGTTACCATGAGAAACAAATTTTTTACCATTCTAATCGGAATCTGTGTGTTGACCCTGGCCTTTTCCGGAAGCGCGTTTGCCAAAGAAAGAGTGATATTCGGCGGCGGACCGGCTGGTGGAACGTTCCAGGTGGTCGCCAACGGCATCCAGGTTTATAAACCAATTAAAGCCAGTCCGGATTTCTCCGTGAAAGCCCAGACCTCTGCAGGTTCGGTTGAAAATCTGAGAAAGACAAACGCCGGCCGGCAGCAGATGAGCACGGTCTATTCCGGTCACGTCTGGCTTGGCCGCAACGGCAAAATGAAAAATGATCCCAAAAAATACGAGAATGTTTTGGCCGTTGCTTGGTTGTACGGCGCACCGGCTCAGCTGGTGGTTCGCAAAGGCTCGGGCATCAAAAGCGTCAAAGACCTGGCCGGCAAAAAAGTCGGTGTCGGTAATGCCGGCTCCGGCGCCTTTGCCAATTGCGAACTGTTCTTTTCCCACATGGGTGTCTGGGATAAGATCGAACGCAATGCCATGGGCTACAACGATGCCGCCGCTGCTTTCGGCAACAAGCAACTGGATGCGTTCTGGCTGTTTACCGCCTTTCCGAGCGGTGCGGTCATTATGGCGGCCCAGACTAATGATATCGATCTGGTAAACCTGGATGCAGATGCTGAAGAGTCCGGATTTTATAAGAAGTATCCGTATTTTGGTAAGCTGGCAGTCCCAGGCGGCACATACAGAGGTGTAGATTATGATGCTGGCGCTTTCCAGGACAGTGCGCTGTGGGTGGCCAATTCCAAGGTCTCCACGGATACTGTTTACAACATGCTCAGCACGATATACACGGATGAGGGCCTCAAGCACATGTACGGTCAGAAAAAGACTTTTAAAAAGATGAGCTTGAAAACCGGTGCCACCAACATCGTTACCCCGTTTCATCCCGGGGCGGAAAAATTCTGGAAAGAAAAAGGCATGCTGAAATAAAATCATTGTGCGATTTTATTTTAAGTTAAAGTGGTTTTTCCGCTTGAAATAAAATGTGAGATATGGGTATAGCGCATGGACAAGTGACTGTATAATGCGGCCTATCCCATATCTCACATACCATCGGATGGACTGCGCAAATATATTTTTCCTGAATTATTAGTCGGACGCAAATCGCATCTAGAAGGGGGGTAAAAAAGTGTACGACAAGTTAAATCGGTTCGAAAAAATT
>JASFIU010000011.1:0-28090 GCA_050122495.1 Desulfobacterales bacterium
TTTGAACTGGTTTTCTTTCTAAGCCAGAGGCCCCCACTAACGGCAACACATCCTTAAACGCCACACCGTAAATTTCCCACACTGTCACAAATAGCGCCGCGATGATCGGTCCGATGATGACGCCCACCACACCGAACATGATAATTCCCCCCAGGGTCCCGAACAGAATCATCAGTTCATGCATCTCGGTATCCCTTCCGACCAGAATGGGCCGCAGAAAATTATCGATACTGCCGACCACCGCCGCGCAAAATACCCCCAGCCCGATGGCTTTGGCCAGATGCCCGGTGGCGGCTAAAATAATGACCGCCGGTCCCCACACCAGGGCCGATCCGATGCCGGGAATAAAAGACAGCACCGCCATAATCGCGCCCCAGAACACCGCGCTGTGAATCCCCACCACGGCAAAGGCTGCTCCGGCCAATATGCCCTGTAAAAGACCGATTACCGCGGTACCTTTGAGTGTGGCGCGGGTCACCGAAGTGAATTTATTCAGCATCCGGCGTTCATCATGATCCTCGAGGGGCAGGTAAAAAAGAATTTTTTCAATCAATTTATGGCCGTCCATCAGAAAAAAGAACATGGTATAGAGCATAATAAACAGCATAAACAAAAAATTAACCGTACCGAGGGTTGCCGATGAAAGGCGATCGATCAGAAACCCGCTCAACCCGCCAACCATCTCTCCGGCCTTCTGTAAAATGGTGTTGCGATAAGGTTCGACCCGATCATAAAAGGGCAGGGATTTAAGTGCATTGGAGATGGCATCCGGCTCTGCCAGCTGCTGTTCCACCCAGGGCTTGACGGTTTCGCCGACCTTAATTGCCTGAGCGGTGACGATCCCCAACAACCCGCCCAACGGTAAAACCACAACGAAGACAATCAGAAGGAGGGTCGCAACGGAGGCCAGGCTGCGGCGACCTCCCAACCACTTTTCAAACCGGCGGTACAGCGGATAAGACAGGGCCGAAAAAATACCGGCCAAAAAAATGGCCATCAGGAACTGGCTGATCATTGACAAGAAGAGCGCCGAGATAAAAAACACCAGCAACAGCAATACCCATTTGTTTATTGCTTCTTTGTTCATTGCAAGCCACCCCTTTTTACCTTACATCATTTTTTTTCACTTAGCTTAATTTCCTTGACCGGCGTGTCAGAATTCTTAAATTTAACATATCAATTTTCCCTTAATATAGCCACAAGACAATAAAGGGGTCACATCTTAATTATTAATTATTGACATCTGTCCTTCCCTTGCCTACAAAATGGTCAAATTATTATAGAGAACTATCTGGAGACTATCAAAAATGGCAAGACCATTGCGTGTGGAATATTCAGGTGCTGTTTATCACATCATTAACCGTGGCAACGCCGGCGAAAACCTGTATCGAAGTTCAAGAGATAGAGAAAAATTTTTGTCATATCTAGAGAAGGCCGTAGACCGATTTTCCATTAAAGTACACACATATTGCCTGATGGGTAACCACTTCCATATCCTGATGGAAACACCGTATCCAAATCTAAGCAAGTCAGTTCAGTGGATCAATGTCAGTTATGCCGGTTATTTCAACCGAAAATACAAACGAAATGGGCACCTATTCCAGGGACGATTCAAGTCAATCCTCGTTGATGCTGACAATTATCTGAAGCAATTATCCCGATATATCCATCTTAATCCAGTTCGAGCGGGACTAGTTGATCGACCGGCCGATTATGACTGGAGTAGCTATAATTCTTTTGTCGGGAAAAAGATAGCGCCTGAATGGATGGAAACGCATTGGCTGTTATCACAATTCGGTAGAAAACGAAAAGAGGCGATTGCGAATTATATAAATTTTGTTGAAACAGTCGATGCCAAAATACTGGAAAATCCAGAAAGGGACCTTGTGGGGGGCTTTATTCTTGGGACCCCTGATTTTACAAGATGGGTAAAGAAATCATTTCTATCACACCGGATTGATGATAAGGAAATTCCGCAGCTTCGACAATTAAAGCCAGCGATAAAGGTTGAAATGGTCGTTGATGCAGTCCGGGTTGAATTTAATCAAGATGTGGATTTTTTATTGAGCAAAGGACGTAAGCGGAATATAGCAAGAGATACAGCTATCTATTTGGCACGAGATTTAACCGGAGAGTCGGGTAAAGCGTTGGGCAAATATTTTGGCAATATATCCGGTGCAGGAATTACAAGAAGATATAATTATATGTCAAAAAGTATTAATACAAATAGAAAACTTAGAAGACGTGTTAATCATTTGAGAAAAAAAATAGTAAATAGTTAAGATGTGACCCCATTATTTCAAATCCAAATTTGAAGATTTTGTTCCCATCGGCGACAACTTTATTCAAATGGCCGAAGATTTTGATTTCGAAAGGATATTAATGTTGGCCGATGAATTAGATCAATAGCCGAACCTTTTTATATCTGCCAGACAAGATCCCCACTCCATATTGCACTTTAATTCGAAACCGTTGTAGCCATTGCGAATGGGTAATCTTTGACATTTTACACCGGCTGATTTATATTTTTTTGTTAGATAAATCGTCTAACGAGTGGGCGCTTTAAATGATTCAGTTATTCTTGGAAGGAAAGGATCATGGGAACAATATTTCGAATCGTATTTGCTATATTCTTTGCGGTAATGTCATCCGGTATCTTATCAATATCGCCAACAGATGCCGATGAGGGTACCTGTGTTCTTGAGGCATCCGATAACGATGTCTTTGTTATCGTATGGGATGCGGACGACCAAGGCAATAAGGGAGCTCAGATCTGGCAGGGGCGGATTAACCAGGGGGAATCCGCAAAGATCACAGCACCGCATGGCCAAATTCGCTATAGTTATAATGACCAGCCCGAGGAAGATCAGCCCCTGAGCGGTGATGTTGATCGCTCATGCAGTGGCGGAGAAACCATTTTAGTGCCCTAAGTAAGCCGCCAATCGGATCCGAGATGCGGTTGAAAACAGACAAAACTAGGGCAACGTTTCCGTATCAAGTACAGAATCCCCTTGTAGAAATAAATTCCCCAGCCAATGGGAGATTTTTTCAAAGGTTGTTTGAAGAAACAAATTCCTCAGCCAGAGAGAGATTTTTTCTGTGCCGCTTAAATTGTTCCCGGCTTGCAGCCAATTCTGAATAGCGACCGGTTTATCGGTGATAATATTATCCACACCCACCTCTATCATCGCAAGCGCCGTCTGCAGGTCATTGACGGTCCAGACATGAATCTGCTTCCCGTTCTGTTATGCATCCTTAACCAGGTGTGATACGGCCTGGGCGGCATCAATGCTAAGGAAGTCAACTTCGCTTTCAGTGAAGTCCCCGAGCGCCTGGAAAACGGTCAGACCGGCCGCGTATATGATGCTGAACCAGATTTCAAAGCCGATAATCGGTTTGACTCGCCCCTTAATGCTCATAAAATGGGATGCGAGATCCCGCTTACTTTTACGGGGCAACGCCACCCTGGGCACTTAAACGCCTTTTTGAATTGGGTTCAAATTTTGAATCCGGATACAAGTTTACCCTTCCATAAAGAATGAATAACGGTTGCGCAACATATCATTAATGCGAACGAATTCGCAGAAAAATTTCTGGAGCGGATATTCGTCTCAGAAACAATTCTCACCGGGGACATGATATCGTACGGGTGACTTTTTGAGCCCATCAAATCAGATTAGGCTTGAAGAATAGGCATGAAGTCCTATATTAAAGACTAAATTTAGGGAAACATACGGATAGGAGAATTTAAGATGAGACGCTTCTGTGTGGCCATAATTTTTTTGACCATGATCATTTTCGGCTTTGGCCTGGCACCTGGCACATTTGCAGCAGAGAAAGGTACCGGAATTAATAAAAAAATTATTGTTGTTATCGATACCCAGATCCTCTTGGCGATGGAGGGTTCTAAAGTCGTTTATGAGTACGACGTTGTTACCGGACGCCCAAAGAAAGAAACCCATCCCGGCGATTACAGAATCGGCCGTAAGTATAAAGATTACACCAGCAAGACCTATGGCTCGCCAATGCCGTATTCGATGTTCTTCAGCAAAGACGGCAAGGCCATTCACGGCACCGAATGGGCGACCGTTCGATCTTACCTGCATGCCTACGTTACGGAGTCGGTGGGATCGCATGGATGCGTGGGCCTCTCAGAAGAAGATGCCAAGATATTATTCGATTGGACGCCGGTTGGCACGCCCATTGAGGTTGTGGCTGATCAGATAATGGAGGCCGAGGAGTGAAATACCAGATGTGTTCAGCACCGTAAACAAAGGGCGTTGTAAGGTTAAATTCATGAAGGTTGTTTTAAAAATTATCGCAGTCGTATTTGTTTTGCTGCTTTATGCGGGGGCCGCTCACAGCGGGCAGGTGGCGGACATGGTTATCGTCGAAAAGAGCGAATCCCGGCTTTACCTGATGCGGGCGGGAGAGGTATTCGCCTCCTTCCGTGTCGCCTTCGGTGCTAACCCGGAAGGCCATAAACAACAGCAGGGCGATGAACGCACCCCGGAAGGAAAGTATGTCCTCGGCTATAAAAATGCCGGCAGCGCTTTCTACAAGTCGATTCACATCTCCTACCCCAATGCAAAAGATCGCGCAGAGGCCCACAAGCGCGGTGTCGATCCCGGCGGGGATATCATGATCCATGGTCAGAAAAACGGCTACGGTAAGTTTGCCGCCATCGTCCAGCGCTTCAACTGGACAGACGGGTGCATCGCCCTGAGCGACAGTGACATGGACTTGGTGTGGAATGCCGTCAAACCCGGCACCCCGATCGAAATCAGACCCTGACGGAAAGAAACATGAATTTAGGGTGAGGTTGCGGTTAACGTTTGAAGCTGTTCTAAATAGATACGCGCCTCCCGGGCAACTTGTGCTTCACCGGCGGTGTCGGCAATTTGCACAGCCTGATTCAGCCATTTCCGGGCGTCATCAAACAGCCCCTGCAAAACGGCGCTGCGCCCGGCCCTCAGATAACGTATCGAAGCTGCCTTTGCATGTCCTGCCGCTTCGCTGGCTTGGCCTGCCAGAGCCAGAACTCTCACCATTGCGCGATAGTCAAGCGCTTCACGACGCAGTTTTGCCGCCCTGTCAAAGGCTTCAATGGCAACATTCCAGCTAAGCTCTGTCATGGCCAAATGTCCGATTAACTCCTGACGATCCGCGCGCAGCCGGGGATCTTCCGGTTGCCCCAGGGCGGCGATGGCGGTACGCAACTGACCTGTATCACCCTGCTTGCTGGCGATCAAACCCCGCAGAAACTGGGTTTTACTCTGTATAACTGAAGAACCCGCAGTTGGAATAGATAGGATTTGATCTGTTATCTTCCAGGCTTCATCTGAATTTCCACTACTATACAGAATGGTGGCTTCCAGCAGAAGAAAATCGACCGAGTTAACGCCACCGGCTAACGCCATTTCGGTCTTGGCGTTTTGGACCACACCCAGCGCTTCTTCATGGGATCGCAAATACATCAAACAAAATGCCAAATTGTATTGCGCATCCAGGATGGCGTCTGTATCGTCACGGACATAGGCCTGATCCAGCGCCTTACGGTAAAAATTTGCAGCCTGCTGGAGTCGGCCCTTATCGAAGGCCAGCCGCCCGGCCCGATTAAAACGCTCAAGCGCTTGATCTTTCGCCGGACCCTCTTGCTTCGGTGGTGCCGAGCCGCATCCGCCTAAGGCCAAAATAGCAACAGCGATCAGCAACCCGCCGAGCCACTTCAAATATAGCGCAAGATGATATCGGATCATGGGCTCACCTCCAGCGGCGATATTCGGGTCGCTGTGTGTGTGGGTCGGCTGGAACCGCCTCCCAGCAACCAGCTGGACTGAAGTTGCTGGAGTAACCGTTCCAGCTCGAGCATCACCTGTTGCACCTGCAAAACAAGTACCGGAACGGCATCGGTGGTGTCGCCGACATTTTTAGCAATCTTTGGCAGTTGGGGTGTCGTTTGACGAATATCCTCTATCACCATCTCCATGGATGCCATGGCTTTTTTGAGGCCGCGGATAATCTCCGGGATATCGCCGGTTTCGATATCGAATTGGGTGGAGAACTCCGAGACATTTTGCATGGTTGTCTTCAGATCATCTATAATGGGGCCCATCCGGGCAATCAGGCCTTCCAGCTCCCTTACGAGTTTATCGTCGGCGAGCAAGCGTCCAAGGGTCCCTTCCCCGTCATTGATCTTATCGGCAATGGAATTCAGATTCGCCAGCAGCTGCTGCACCCCTTTATCGGGATCCTGCAGATCCTTGGCTACGGCGGTGAGCATAATGATGGCCTTATGGGCATCATCGATAACCGGCAGAACCTTGGCCCGCAGCTCTTCAATCAGTTCAGAAAGCGTGTCGGATGTCTTGCGATCCGATTCGACTTTAATTACGGCATATTCCCAATCCAGCGGTTGTGCGGAGCCCCGGGTAATTTCTAGATAGGCATCACCGGCTATGCCGAATGTCTTGCGTATCGTCGCTTTTGAATCGCTACGCACAAAGACCGCCATGTCGCTGTCAATTCGGACATTCGCATAGATCTGCTGATCGGGATTGATGACAATATCGCGGACCTCCCCTGCTTTGGTCCCCAGAATTTCGACGCCCGATCCTTCCGCCAGACCGAAAAGGCCATCATCCGGCAACACCACCTTGAGCGTTTCACCGGGATCAAACCACTTTCGAACCTGACCCGAATAAATGATTCCGGCCACAAAAATCAGCAACGCCATCAATACAAACAGCCCGACGGTTTCATTCGTATACCGGAACTTCGGTTGCCGCAGTGTCTCTTTCACATTGTCACCTCCATCAACTTCCCGGCGACTTGCCGGTATCGTTGGGTTACCGGCAGGGTTTGATCGTTCCATATCAGATTTTTTTGGGTCAGCCAGATGACGGCAGCGCCGCGCTCGCGCGCCTCGCGGACGGCATTCATCAGGGCAGATATGATTTCCAGGTAAACGCCGGCGGTGGGCTCTTCCAACACAATCAATGTAGGTCGTCCCAGAAAGGCCCGCACACATGCGGCGCGTTGCAGATCGGCCGCCGGGATATCGCCTGGCAAGTCCAGCGGAATCCCGGGGAGGCCGAATTGTTGCGCCAGCTCTCCGGCTTCATCGCGAAGTCGGCGAATAGATCTGCGGGTGTGATGAAGCTGGGGAAGCAATATATTTTCCATGAGCGATAAGTGTTTGATCCAGTTGCCGGTCTTAAATACACGGCCGATTCGCCCCCGCATTGCATTGGCCTGATCGGGCGGCAACTCCGGCCAGTTTCTTCCCAGAAAATATACAGCGCCGATGCCCGGCTGGAGAATTCCGGCGCAGGTATCCGCAAATGTCGCTGTCTGCTCTAAACGGGCCAGCCGGATCAGAACCAGGTCCCCGCTGTAAATACTCAGACTGAGTTTATCAGAGCCGACAGTGCCATAGGTTTCGCTCATCAGAGCGGTCTCTTCGAATCGCAGCACGACGCGCTGTTTTTTAAGGATCACCGCCATCGGATTTAACTTTCATTACAATATAATTGTCAGTGCGACGGATATGATCAAGGTTGCCAGAGCCGATTTGGCGAAGCCCCGCGGCATGATTTCCAGTACATCGGCCGAGACACCGGTGAGAGATAATGCGGTCTTACAGGATATCAGTGCGACCACAAAACCAATGACAACCGTCTTCAAGGTAAACAGCAAATAATTTTGCCAGTGCATCGAGCCGATGGCTCGATTGATAAAATCCAGAAAAGTGTATTGGATCATGCCGATAAGCGTACCTGACGCAAATCCCGCTAACAGTGCCACCGCCACAAAAGCAGTCGTCAGAGAAAACATACAAACACAAAATGCCAGGACCCGCGGTACCACCAGGTAAAGAAACGGATCGATGCCCTGGGCGTCCAACATGTCAACCTGGCCTTCCGTCTTCATGGTGCCCAATTCGACCAGCAGGGTGGATCCGCTGCGCCCAATCACAATCAGGCCAACCAGCACCGGTGCGATTTCACGCACCAGAACCGCGGAAAGAAATCCGCCGTACAAGGCTGTACTGCCGAACACCTTTAGCCAGTGCAGAGACTGGGCGACGATGCCAAAGCCGACAAAGATCCCGCTCACCAGAATAAAGGGCAGGGCCCGTGCGCCCACCTGATAACACTGGCGCATGAACTCGGTGCGAATCGAATGCCGCCAGGTGACCAGGCGGCAGCTTTGCTGGATGACGGCCACGGCATCGCTGATAAACTCAACCGGCCAATGCCAGAGGCCGATCGTCCACTTACCGATAGCTGCCAGCAAGCGCCGCGGCATCGATCCGGCAGACGATCGATCATTTCTTGGTGATGCGATGATGTGTTGGGTATTCATATTCGTCCTGTCAGAAGATAGGTGGATGTATCGCCGATGTTGGGCAAATAATAGCGACCGCGGGCATTAAACAGGTAATGAGCACGCAGGCGCCGATAGGTGGTTTCCGAAACCTGAATTCCACCGGGTATGCCGCAATCCGCCATCTTGGATGCAAACCGAAGGGCCTCGCCCCAAATATTGTATGTTTTCTCTTTGCGACCGACCGAACTGCCCATGACGGCCCCGGAGTCGATCCCGATTCGAAACTCCATGGGCGTGTCTAGCGATGCGAACAGGCCCCGACAACGATTCTGAATGTTCAGTGCCAGGTCGGCAATCCGAAGGGCATGGTCTTTAGAACCGGAGTCAATGCCCGCCGCGCAAACGATCTCGTCACCCATCACTTTCATATACTCGATACCCTGGGATTCGGCCGATGCTTCCAAATCGCCGGCCACATGCTCAATCGCCGTTATCGATTCCCCTTCCGCAACCGTCTCCGCAAGGGATATTGGATTGGTGAATCGTAGGACCAAGACAGTCGTATCCATAAAAACATCGGCAGCGGATTGATCCGGATCAATACCGCCGGCGGCCAGACGATCCAGAAACGACGAGAATCGCTTTGAGCTGTCGGCAGAGTCAGGCTTTGCCGGCTGATCCGTGCGATCGGTTTTATCCGCACGATATTCGGCCCGACTGTCGCTGACAGCGGCAGCGGCAGCGGCCCCCTTTCCTGCAGCCACAGTGTCTTCGGCGCTGTCGGTCTCTTCTTTGTGAACTGCAAGCGCCGACGTTGAATTTTGGTCCGCTGAAAACCGCAGGGCCAACATGTTGGCGATGGCCTGGGCAAAGGAAACTTCCTCGGTCGACCAGCCGTCCGGCCGGCGCTCGTGTTCGAACCACAGGGCGCCTGCGGTCCGATCACGATAACGAATCGGCACCGCCAACAATGATTCACAGCCCAGCGGTTGCAGGTACACCCGATACAGCTCGGTTAAGTGACGATCCGTTTGGGTATCACCGGCGCTGATATCTTCGCCGTTTTGCAAAAGATCAAACAACCGCGAAAAGTCAGCCCGGGCAAGCACAGTCCCCTGAGTATGACCATTGCTTTCCTGATCATAGCTGTCGAGGCATCTTAAAAATTGGCCGTCATCATCAAAATGCCACACACTTGTGCGTCTTGACCGGGTTGCATGGCAAACAATCTCAGTTAACTGTCTAAAAGATTCAGGTCCCTCGGCACCAAAAACGGCCGCTTTTGAAGATAGTTCGGAAAAGGCCCGGCTCTGGGAATCGAGTTCATCCTGGCGCGCAAGCACGAGGCGGGCATTGCGTTCTGCCCGGAGTCCCTGGAAGACCAGCAGACCGGCCATAATGGCCGCCAGGACCACAATGCTGGAGGACATCAGCAAAATGGTGCGATTGTTGCGGGAAACAAAGCCGACAAAGTCCTCTTCCGGTACAAACATAATTACGGACACATCGCTTCCGATTTTTTGAGGGAGCAAGAACGCGGCACTGAGATAGTGTCGATCATCAACAATCAAATCCCGGTGACCATATCCATCAATCCGGAAACGGTTATAAGCGCGCTTCAGGACCGGATCTCCCGATTCTTCCACCCGAATCGGCTTATACACATCACCTTCCTTTTTCACCATTTTTTCGATCACTGGATGGGCAACGATGTCACCTTCTTCGTCGACAATAACAGCTTTACCATTTTCGCCGATTTTCAACTTCTCCAGAAACTCGCTGACCGCCTTCAATTCCACATCCAGCCCGAATACGCCCAGTAACTGGTCGCTCTTGCCCAAAATGGGTATCGAAACCGTTGTACCGTGGGTTTGACTGGTGAAAAAAATATAGAAATCCGACCAGTACACCGTACCGCTATCTACAGCACCCGTATACCAGGGTCGATTACGGGGATCGTAAGAATCATCAACGGATGTCTCCGTATCGACCACGTTACCTTCTTTATCACGACGAATCCAGCTTGCCTGGTGGGCTTTTACGGAGCGCTCGATGATTTTGGTGTGAAGGGATCCGTCCGGCTGACGTGCGATCATTAAAAAATTGCCCTGGGGGTCGGCGACAATAAAATTGGTTACCTGTGAAAGATTGGCCAATACTTTAAACGCAAGCGGCTCGATGAGATCCCGGTTGTGAACATCAAATGGGGTATTGCTCAAAACTTCAGCCGTGAGCTGAACCGTATCTTCAATCGGAATCAAAAAGGCGTTCAGCTCTCCGGCGATACGTCGTTCGATCGCCCCCAGCAGATCATCCGACAGGGCCAATGCATCCCGGCGATTGCTGTAATAAGAATAGGCCGTAATCGCCAGCAAGGCCGCCAGCATGACAACCACAAATCCGATCGGGCCGGCCACCCGAAAGAAGTGCTTCCGGAGAGATTTACGGCTGCTGCGATCAAACGAACTGATCTCCACCACTTCTTCGCTTTTCAAATTTCCCCCAAATGTAATCTATGGAAACAGGTTATTAGAATACTTCTTAAACAGGGAATGAACGTTAGTCAAATCTTTTTGAACACTGATTTCATTTAAACATGCGGAAAAAATAGGTACGAAGCAGACAGGTGTCAATTGTGGGAAGCATATGACATTGTGAATAGAAAAAGAAAACAATGCCGTGTGCCCGGTGCCGAGATAGCAGCGATGGCTATTGATGTATTTGCATCGATGTCCCTGATTTTCAAGTGAATATATAATTGGCATTTTTCTATATTCTGGATTTGCTTTTCTTTTAAATTTTTTATGCTTTAGACTTGCTTTTCTTCTAAGAAGACTTAATGTTTTGGTTATTCATTCAGAGCGTGTTCTCCCTAAAAGAATTGATGGGGATCTACGTCCCGGATTGTATAGTACATTAGACTTTCATTTTTAACCTTCTTGGATAAAATTCAAGTTCCCAAAAATACGCAATGCCGATACTGTGGGTGCGATCAATCAAAAGGCATTGTTCGAAGAGAGGCGGGTAACACAGTTAGCGCCTCTTTAAAATATAGGTAGTGTTTTAAAATTCAAAAGGAGGAATACTATGAAATTTAAATTCGCATTGACAGCAATCGGCAGTGTATTGATGATCGGCTTTTTCGCCGCTCAGGTGATGGCTGCCGAAATTTTAACGGTCGAAGATTTTAGGCAGAAAGTTGTTTCGGAAGAAAATCTTGTCAAAACGGCTGATAATGCCATCTTTATGTTTGATGGGTCCAGTTCGATGGGTGAAATGTTTAAGGATACGAACACACCCAAAGTCAAGATTCTGAGGGATTTTCTGATTGAACGAAATACTTATTTTCCAAACCTCGGTCATAATTTTGGTCTGTATGAATACGCACCGAAGTTTAAGGAAGTTTACGCCATGCAGCCCTATGATCGGCAAAGTTTCGGCGATGCACTAAACCAACTGCCGTCAGAGGCAAGCGGACCCACTCTGTTGGAACAGGGTCTTGAGAAAATTGAACCGGTTCTGCAGAAGCTGTCCGGCCGCACCGTGGTGTTTCTTATGACCGACGGCACCTATTCAACCTATAAGGGATCGAAGTATCCGGTTTTGAAAGCACAGGAATATGCCGATAAGTATAATGTTTGTTTTAACATCATCGGTACGCCAAGCACACCGGAAGCCGAAAATTTCCTGCGAGAAATGGCCTCGGTGAACCAGTGTTCGCGCGTCATTCCGTTTGAAACCTATATCAGCCGACCCGAGTATAACTCCGGTGCACTGTACGTCGTCAAATCCGGCACAAAACTGGTAACACTCAGTGATCAGAAAGTTGTCGGACTTAAAACCGACAACATCATGTATGCCTGGGACGTCGATCAAATCGATCCGGTCTTTCACGAGGAACTCGATCAGATCGGATCTTTTTTGCAGAGCCACCCGCAAGCCTTTGCGGTGATTGACGGATATGCAGACAATACCGGAACCGAGGAATACAACCTGAGACTGTCACGCCGACGGGCTGAAGGTGTGGCCAACTACTTACAGAATGAGCATAACATCGCTGCCGATCGGTTGGTCGTTTTGTGGTATGGACAGGCAAATCCAATCGCCAGCAATGATAGCGCGGAAGGCCGCGCCCTAAACCGTCGCGTTGAAATTGCAATCGGCGGAATGAAGTAGCAGGGCGTCGCAGTAACCCCCAAACCTTCAAAGCTGGCAGGAGCCGGGTTTTCTCCTGCCGGCTTTTCTTTTATTGTGTCTTGCTTCAGGCAATTTTCCCTGAAAAGCGGTCTATCGCTCTACCCCTCTGAAGCCCAAATCATTTTTGAAATCCAGTTCAGGGTGCTCTTGTTCGATGGCAGGCCTTTCTCGTTTGAAGATCTTCAAAGCTTCTACTGGGAAAGCCCGATATCAGATAGAATAAAGCGCCTAAAAACCAACTCTCAACCCGATTTTGACGAATAAACGAAATTGTATTAAGTTGAAATATTCCTAATTTTTATCACTATCAACCAGAAAAATAGTTCTTCTTTCTGATCCAAAATATTACCGGGAGGAGGGTGGCATATGCTTAAAAATCATTTTTGGCGAAAATATTTAGGCCTGTTGTTTACGCTTGCAATCGTATCGCTCGCCGGAGCCGACGTTCATGGCGCCAGGGAAGAAAAAGATAAGGATACCAAAGAAAAAACCTATACAATCAACGAAGCCCAGCTTCAGTCCCATTTAATGAGCTTTGCCGACCGTTTTGCCTCTATTTTGGATATGTCGATTGCAAAATTTGAGAGCTTTAATCCCACCGGAAACAGCCGTTATGAGGTGCTGGAGCTGATGACCTTTTCGCTGCACCAGGCGTTCCTCATCGCCGCTGAGTCCGAACCGAGTATCGCCTTGCTCGACATGTTCAGTATGGTGACGCTGGGACGCATTTTCTTCGAAGAAGAAGGGCAATCGCGATACGGCAAAATAATAGTGCCGGTGATCGATGGATATCGCAAGGCTGAAGCAGATATCCGCAACGTCGCCGCAAAAGTGCTCACGCCCAATCAGATGCTCAACCTGATGAAGATTATCAAGCGCTGGCGCAAGGACAATCCCGAGGTAAAATCTTTTCCGCTGATCCGCTTCAGCAATTTTGCCGCCGATCGGCGGGGTGAGGCTCTGTCCCGAGCAGATGATCCCGAAGGGCTGTTCGAATCCGTTGAGAGCGCCTCAGAGTCAGTGGAGGAAATGCGTCTGCTGGCCGAGCGGGGCATGTATTTGGCCACGCGCATACCGCTGTTGTCGGGTTTGTTCGGAGATCTGTGGCTGACCAGAATCATGAACAACCCAAACCTGCAAAAGGCCTTGACTGACGTTTCCCAACTCTCACTGGGAACCGCCGGTCTGGCATCCATCGCCGAGAAGCTCCCGGATCAAATTGCAACCGAGCGGGAGGCCACCATCAAGCAACTCGCGGGTGAAATCTCCGCTGCCAGAAAAGCGGCCATGGCGGATTTTCTAACCGAATTCAAACGCATCGAAGAACGCCTGATACCCGAAATCGCTAAAGCCATGGACCGCGCTGAAAGCGAAGGTGAAGAACTGGTGGATCATACCATGCGCCAGGCCATGATTCTAATTGTGATCTGGCTGGTCGGTTATGTCATTGCCCGGCTGTTGATACAGTTTTTTTCAAATAAGATGAAAGCATCTGCCAGATAGAACCATCATCCCAAAGTCTTTTACATCCAATTTACTTGAACGGCTTATGGCTAGAAAAAATTTCTATGTATCACCTTCACATTTTATATATCTTCCGCATCAGGTCGTTATCACAAAAACGTGCACTTCCCGGGGTCCATGCGCTCCGTGAACCATTGTGGCTTCAATATCTGCGGTTTTACTGGGGCCGGATATAAAGGTCATGCAATTGGTTAAGCCTTCCACTTTCATCTGCGGATCCCATTTTAGCAAGACATAAAGTTCTTTCAAATCAGCAATAATCTGATTCAATTCGACAACGGCGATATGGATTGCCGGCAACAACGAAACAGAGCGCGCCTGCCCCGCCCGGGTGCGCATGACCAGTGTAGCTGTGTCCGCCATACAGAAATCAGCGGTGGTGATGCCGATATAGGAATCTGTGACATGTCGGCGTAAGTTTTCTTCTTCCGGTTCTTGCGAGTCGGTAAAAAATACATCCACGTCCAGCTCAGACAGGGCCGCCGGTAGGTTCAGGTTTTCGATCAGCGGATGCTGCCAGGCCACGACACTTTTTTTATGGCCCCATTCAGGGTCTTTATCCCGAACAAGATCGACAATGGCCGCGGTCACTGTATTGATACCCTCACATGATGTCACCTGTAAGTTGATGGGCTCGGCGGCTTGTCTGAAAGCGGTGAGCAATTTTTCTCGTTCCCCGGGTGAGCGATTTTTAAGCCGCTCCAGTATGGCCCGGATTTCATCAGACTGCTCGTTTTTAAACACGTCCGCAATGCGCTGGGATGCCGCCGCCGGATTTCCCAATGCCATCCTGATTCTGTTGATAAATTTTTTCTGGTCCACTAGTTTGATGTCCCTTAAAGATATTATAAAAGTCGTTTTGTATTTTCTAGGTCAGTTGAGCTCTTCAAGTGAGAAAATTACAAGCACCAAATAACAAATAACAAACAATATCCAAATTCAAATTTTCAATGATTCAAAAATGTTTGAAATTTGATTGATTGGAATTTGAGATTTGTTTGTATTTTGGAATTTGTCATTTGGGATTTGATCGATTTTATTTCTCAAAAAGAAGATTGATATTTCTGGCACCTAAAATAAGACCTTAAAACAGGACTGATCTTATCGAAGCCCCCTTTTCCAGCTTTGAACAAAACTTTCCTTCGCCAGGGGCCTGATATCTCGCCCCTCTGTCCAGCCACGCAGCGGTGGCGGCAGACGGCGAATCATACCGTCTTTTTGCGTAAAAAGTTTCTGACCCGCTGTCGAAATTTTAAAGGCCGCATCATATAAGCGGCGGTGCCGAATAATCCATGACCAGGCCTGTAACAAGCGCTTTTCTTTGCGGTCTGCCGGCGTCACCCCCCAGGTGGGATCCCCCTCGGCCAGCTGGGCCCTCAACGCCAGCAACATTCGCGGTATATCGATATTGACCGGACATATATCCTTACAGGCCCCGCAAAGGGTTTCACCCTGACACAGATCTTGGGCTCGATTGATGCCCACCAGCAGTGGTGTCACCACTGCGCCGACAGGCCCGCAGTAGGTGTATCCATAGGCATGCCCGCCGATCTTAGCGTAAACCGGGCACACATTCAGACAGGCGGCGCAGCGAATGCAGCACAACATCTCGCGGAATTCCGTATCCGCCAGAATCCGACTGCGCCCGTTATCCAAAACCACTAAATGAAATTCCCGCGGACCGTCGCTTTGACCGGCGCCACGGGGGCCGCCGATAAAACTGACATAGGTTGCCATATTCTGGGCGGCGGCAGCCCGGCATAAAAGCCGTAACAGGATGTCGTGTTCCTCCAGCCGGGCGGTGACGCGTTCCATTCCCATAAATGCGATGTGGACCTTCGGCAATGTGGTTGACATCCGGATATTGCCCTCATTTGAAACGGTCGCGATGTGTCCGGTTTCAGCGCAGGCCATATTGCAGCCCGAGGTCCCCATATCAGCAGCTAGGAATTTTTGCCGCAATGCTTTGCGAGCCGCCCAGGTCAACTTAGGCGGATCGTTTTCGTAAGGGATGCCGATTTTGTCGGCAAAGAGACTGCCGATATCATTGCGCGTCTTGTGGATGGCAGGGGCGATGATGTGGGAAGGGGTTTCGCCGGCCAGCTGAATAATATATTCACCCAGATCCGTTTCGGATACTTCGATCCCGGCGTCGGTGAGTGCATCGTTTAAACCGATTTCTTCGCTCACCATGGATTTGCCCTTCACAATCCGCTTCACCTGGTGTTTGTGCGCAACTTCAAGGCAATAGTTGATTGCCGCCCGGTCGTCCTCAGCAAAAAACACCTGGCCGCCATTCTTACGAATATTGGCAGTCAGCGTTTCCAGGACAACATCCAGGTTTTCGATGGTTTTCATCCGGATCTCATGGGCCTTTAAACGCAGCTCCGGTCCCTCAGGAAGCCGGCGATAGGCTTCGGCCGCACCGCGACCGAAGCGATGCTGCAGATCGGCCAGGGCCGCCTGCAGAACCTGATTTTTAATCGCTTTACTGGCCTCGGTCACGTAATTTTCTGTCGTTATTTTTGCCATAGATGAGTTCCGGGTTACGGGTTACGGGTTGCGCGTTTATGCCGACGAGAAATAAATGTGATAGATTCAAAAGCATATTTTTTTCTATTATAGCGCTAGCGCTTCACTGCGTGCCCACCATTCCAATATGCCAGTATTCCAGCACCAGTGATTAGCTCGCCAATATTTGCGCAATATGCATTACTTTTATATCGGAGCCCATACGGCTGAGTTTGCCCTGGATGTTCATTAAACACCCCATATCGCAGCCCACCACCGTATCGGCCCCGCTGTCAATAATGTTTTTGACCTTATCGCTTACCATGGCATTTGATATATCCGGGTATTTAACCGAAAAGGCACCGCCAAAACCGCAGCAGTAATCAGAATTATGCATTTCGACCAGTTTCGTCCCTAAAACATTACGAAGAAGCATGCGCGGCTGCTCCTGAACACCGATACCCCGTAATAAATGACACGAGTCATGGTAGGTCACCTTGCCGTCAAATCGAGCGCCCAGATCTTCCACCCCAAGGACATCCACCAGATATTCGCTGAATTCATAAATTCGGCCGGACAGGTTTTGGGCCCGCTGCAACCAGTGGGCATCGTTCTGAAACAGTGTTGTATAATGGTGCCGCACCATGTTCACACAGGACCCGGACGGGCACACGATCCGCTCTGCATCTGCGAATACCTCAATAAAGTGCTTGGCCGCGACTCGTGCGGACTGCCGGTAACCGGAATTAAAAGCCGGCTGCCCGCAACAGGTCTGATCGGTGGGGCAGGTTAACGCAATTCCCAGCCGGCGAAAAACCTGTACCATCGCCTGCGCCACTTCAGGATAGATGGTGTCGACAAGGCACTGGACAAATAAAGTAACCGTTTTGCTGCTGCTCATACGGGCGGGTTCCTCAACTTATCATTCCTTTTAAATGATTAACGAATAACGCTCAATTGGGATTTGGTTTGAAGCCTATAATGAAAGCTCAAAAAAATCCAGATTAAATCAATCAGAAAACGAAATACACCGCCCGCTCAACGGAACCATGAAATACTTGCTATAAAAATTATTTCTGGTATGATATTGAACAGTTAGGAGATTATGCGAATGACTGAACAAAGAGCCGCTCTATTAGAACTTATTGATAAGATAGAGCATCTGGGCCAGTTTCAAGACCGGATAGACTTCCCTTCAACCATTGGGCAGATATGGGAAGTTTTTCTCGGCGATGTGCGCAGTTTAATCGAGATCGAAGTTTGTGCACTTTTTCTGGTGGATGACGATACGCATGAGTTCGCGTTAGAATATGTGTTTCCCGAAAATCGTAAAGCCATCTGCAAAAAGGAAGTCGATTATCAGATTGAATGCGGCATCTTTTCATGGATCATCAACAGAAGACAACCGGCTTTGATTCCTGCGTTGGCATTTGAAAACGAAAAATCAATTGTGATGCTGCCCCTCTCCACGATTAAAAGAACATTAGGGGTTGTGATGCTTAAAACCCCTATCAAAGAGAGCTTCATTACCCACGAAATTATAAAGCTCTTAACGATGCTGGCCAGACAGTATTCCCTGGTGCTGGAAAACACCCTGCTATATGACCGCTTAATGAGAAAACATGAATCTTTGGAGAAAGCCAACGGAGAAATCCGGCTATTATCCCGTAAAGATTCCCTTACCGGCTGCTATAACCGTGGCTACTTAAATGAACACCTGCCCCATGAGATAAAACGCGCATCGCGTTATCATCACCCTTTTTCCCTGGCATTATGCGATCTGGACCATTTCAAAAAGGTAAATGATACTTACGGGCACCTTTGCGGTGACATGGTGCTCAAAGAATTTGTGGAATGCATCATGTCTCTGATTCGTTCGGACATGGACTGGCTCGCCAGATACGGAGGCGAGGAATTTTTACTGGTTCTTCCTGAAACCAGTTTCAAAAACGCCAACCGTCTAGCCGAAAGGCTTCGCAAGCAAATTTCGAAAAAAACATTTAAATGGGAAGGCCAAAAGATATCGATTACCGCCAGCTTTGGCGTAACCGGTTTTGATAAGATCGGGCACAGCAAGAATTTTTCGACGGATGACCTGATCGAGATGGCGGATCAGTATTTATATAAAGCTAAAAATAAAGGAAGAAATAAAGTGGTAAGTGGACCTTTTTTGGACCCGGATTAAGGCTTAACGGCGCGATTTTTTTTGTTTTTTGATCTTTTCAAACCCTGCTTCGACTACCGGTTGAATTTTGTCAAGCTTGATCGGCTTGGTAAGATAGTTATCAAAACCCACCCGCTTTAGCTTCTCCAGATCGTACAGATCGGCATATCCGGTTAACGCAATGATAGCGGAGTGGGAATTTCGCTCCCGGATTCGCTGACAAAATTCGACGCCGTCCATATCAAGCATAATAAGATCCGTAATAATGACGGGAAAATCTTCTTTTTTCATAATGGCCAGCGCAACCTCGGGGGATTCTGCTTCCGACACGGTATAACCCGATTTCGTGAGAAGTTTCTTTAACAGGTCTCTTTGAAAGTCCTCATCATCGACGACCAGTATTTTCTTTTTCATTGCTAACCTTTCATAAAAACTAAATTGAGCGATTGTCGAGGTTGCCGCTCTTAAGATCCCGTCGCAGCAGGGAGCTACTTTGAAACGCTCATTTTAGTTTGAAACATCTTCGATATTTGTATTAAACTTCACCCCGCAACCATCGCGAATGGTTCGAACGACCTCCCCGCCCACTTTGACATAGTCTCTGGATTTTGGTCGCAAAAATGACAGCGTGAGTTGCTGGCCGACGGGAGGGGGTTCGCGGGTTTCAATCAATATGCCCCCGGAACTGATGTTTTGAATAAAACCGCTGAAAGCACGCTCGGGCGTTGCGAAGTCAACCGGCATAAAATAAGGTTTCCTCGCAAATTTCCTTCTTCCCTGGGAATGCTTCGCTTCAAGTTCGCCTAAAAGGGTGCGGCGGTCCTTAAACGGCATATCTAAAATGATCTCAAACAATCGGGCCGTGACAACGGAAATATTGGGCTCGCTTGAATGCTTGTCGGAAGGTTCCATAGCCGTGGTCCTTGGGTAATTGTGTTAGACCGCCATATGGGAATGCCGCTTAGATATGAGGATGATTAGTATTACATAACTAGATAGATTAAAATAAATTTTCCGTAATGTCAATTGAGGATAATGGAAAGTTAAATCGTAAAATTGTTGATTCGTTAAATAGTTTAAAATGGATCGAATCATCTGACTATTTAACCAATCGACCATTTAACGAATCGACCAAAACTGCGAAATCTGTAAGCCACAAGTCGACTGCCGAATAACATAGCTTGAAAATTATTATTCGAGCAACTGGCGCTTTATTTGTTCCAACATCTCCTCCGTTACGCCCGCTTTTGATTTGAGATAATCAGCAGGAGAGCCGTATTTTGCACGAATATGATCGAGTAAGGCCTCGATGCAGTATTGCGGTGCCGTAAAATAGGGAGAAATCCGATTCCGATCGATCCCGGATGACTCGAATTGAGCGTAAATTTTTTCCAGCACATCGGCTACGAAGATATTTGAAAGGCCATGATCACGGATAACCGTCTCTTCCGGAACCCCTAAAGCAAGGAGTACGAGAGCCGCACAGGTCCCCGCCCGGTCCTTACCGCCCGTACAATGAAAAACCAGCGCCAGCTGATCCGGATCTGCCAGACGTCTGAACACTTCCCCCCAGACGCTGGCAAATTGGTCGATATTTGAAATATAACCATCAATTAAGAATTCCGGGGTCAGCCAGCCCGTATCCCCTCTTTTAAGCTTTTCAAATAAGGTCGTCGGGTTGAATTTTAGGTTGTCGATCGGCAAATGCAAATAAGCCCCCGGCCCATCTCCCGGAAACCGATCCGGTCTTTTTTGCGCTTCAGTCGGTGTTCGAAAATCGCAAACGCATTGAATCTTCAACCGTTTCAAAAAAGCAATGTCGCGATCCGTCAGTCTGGACAAATGATCCGAGCGGAAGACTCTGCCCCACCTTATACGCCGCCCTGCAGTCGTCTCATAACCGCCAAGATCCCTGAAATTAACCGCTCCTTCTAGCGGGAGACGTCGCTCCCCGGTAATCAGGCCTGCACCATTTTCGGATATGATTTCAAAGTAGTGTGGCATATCCGGATTCAGTCCTGAAATTTCCACGTGGGTCTGCCCTTCAATTTGTAATAAAGGATTTTTGCGGTCCATGGTTTCCGGTGAATCTCCGGAGTAAATGCAAATCCGAAGGTTTTTAAGGCGGGCTTTCCAGCTTAGGCGCACGGCATCCGGGCCGGTTCGTTCAACGGAGGCATCAAAAACAAGGGACGTATGCTCAGGAGCTGCCATCTATTTCTTTTCCAGCTTAACCGCGATCGCGTAACGCCCGGGACCGACATAGATCAGGCCAAAGAAAACGGCGGCGAGGCCCAAAGACCATAGCATAAGGGTGTTGTAGCCGATCTGAAAATAATTAAAGAAATATAATCCGAAAAGAATAAATAAAAGCGTACACGCCGCCCTAAAAAAATAGCCAAATACAAAGCTAACAGCACCCAGGGCTTCCAGCAGTAAAATCGCGAAACCAAAAATCATCGGCGGCAAACCAATATTAATAAAGCCCAAGCTTGTTCCAACGCTTTTCCAGGAGTGTGCCCCGGCAAACAATTTAGGCAAAGCATGCAAAAAAAGTACGGCCGTGAGGCCCAGCCGCATAATGAGTAGGCCGAAATGTATTTTCCGATCCTGCGAATTAAACATCTCTTCCTCCAGCAATAAGCTTACTATCTAGTATTCCACACTGGGGAAATATAGCAACTAAAAATTCGGCTTTGGTTCTGGGTTCAGAGGTTCCCCCCTTCGCCTCAAAGGCTACGGAGGGCAAGCAGGGTTCAAGGTTGTACGATTTGTTGAATTGGTTGGCTTAAACCGAACCAATTGAACGAATTGAACCAATCAAACCCATATAACGAGTGCGCGACGCGGCACAAAGAGAGGCACCTTTCTTTGACATAAAAAAAATAATGCCATATGATGGCCGAGATTACTGAAAGGAGTGGGATAAAATTTTTGATGAATGCGTTCTGGGATTGGTGGCAGTACTTGCCGCAACATATTAGCCCGGTGATCGTTGAAATTGGCTGGTTCAAGCTCCAATACTACGGGCTAATGTATATCGTGGCCTTTGCCTGCACCTACTTTCTGGTCCTCTACCGCATCAAGCATGAAGCGCGCTTTGAATTCTCAAAGAATCAGGTTAATGACCTGACCACCTACGCCATCCTGGGGCTTATCATCGGTGCCCGGCTCGGCTATGTATTGTTTTACAATTTATCGTATTACCTGCGCCATCCGCTCGAAATATTTCTTCCGTTTTCATTTTCAAACGGCTTTACTTTTACCGGCATTTCGGGCATGTCGTACCACGGCGGCCTGATTGGAATACTGCTGGCGGCCTTTTGGTATATTCGCAAAGCCAAACTTAACTACTGGGATGTAATGGATTTATACGTGCCGGTGGTGCCGCTGGGGTACACATTCGGCCGGCTCGGAAATTTTATTAACGGTGAATTATTCGGGCGGATAACCCTTTCACCGATCGGCATGTATTTTCCCCAGGCGCCTGAAAAAGCGTTGCGACACCCGTCCCAGCTTTACGAAGCCTTTTTTGAAGGGATCTTTCTTTTTATCATTCTGTGGAGCATCCGCAAATTAAAGGTGCCCAACGGCGCCATGCTGGCGCTATACATAATCGGGTACGGTACGGTCCGGTTTGTTATCGAATTCTTCCGCGAACCCGACGCCCATCTGGGATTTGTTTTCTCGTCTTTTTCTATGGGTCAGATACTTTGCGCAATGATGATTGCCGGCGGAATCGGTCTGTATTTTTATTTAGGACAAAAAATGAAGCAATGACAATGGAAACCGTTCCTCGAGGAGAAATCCGTCAGCGCATTAGCAGGTTCCAGATAGAACTGTCAAACAACGGCCTGGATGGCGCTTTTATTCTGCAGAACGCAGATCGCTTCTATTTTACAGGGACCATTCAATCCGCGGTTCTGTTTGTACCTTCAAGCGGCAATGCCATCCTGATGGTTCAAAAAAATCTCAAACGCGCACAGCTGGAGTCTGCATTAAGCAATGTCATTCTGCTCAAAGACAAAAACCATATTCCGCAGGTGCTAATCGATTTCGGGATAAACCCATTAGCGACCGCCGGACTTGAAATGGATGTCCTGCCCGCCAATCTTCATATCGGATTTCAGAAAAAATTTCCGAAGTGCCGCTGGGTAGACGTCTCCGACATCATCCGCAAACTGCGCATGATAAAATCCGCCTATGAAATTGAGCAGATCAAAAAATCCACGGCTATTTTGCATACCGGCTATACAGAAATCAAAAAAATCATCCGCGCGGGCGTCACCGAACTGGAAATTGACGGCCATCTGGCTATGATCGCGCGCCGTGAAGGTCACATGGGTATCATGCGAATGCGGGGCTGGAACCAGGAAATGACCCATGCCCACGTATTGGCCGGTGACAGCGGCTCCGTTATTACATTTCTTGACAGCCCTCACGGCGGCAACGGCAACACTCCGGCCATGGCCCAGGGCGCCGGATTTCGCAGGGTCAAAGAAAATGAGCCCATCGGCATCGACTATGGTGTGGCGGTAAATGGCTACATCAGCGATCAGTTCAGGACCTACGTTATCGGCGAACTCAACGACGCTTTGAAAAAGGCGCACGCATGCTCCCGAGAAATTCATCTTTTATTGGCCCAGGAAGCAAAGCCGGGGGTTTCCTGTGCACAACTGTACAACCGGGCGAAGCAGAAGGCCATCAAAGAAGGCTATGGCGACTTTTTTATGGGTTACGGCGAGGGGCAGGTGCAATTCATCGGGCACGGAATCGGCCTGGAGATCGATGAATACCCCGTTATTTCACCGCGGTTTGACGGAATTTTAGAGGAGGGCATGGTTTTCGCCCTGGAGCCCATGTTTGTTTTGCCGCAACAGGGGGTTGTCGGACTCGAAGATGACTACCTCGTGACTTCCGAAGGTTTGGAGCGGCTTACACTTACAGAGCAGTCGTTAATTCAAATATAGGTGTCAGGTGTCAACCTTGAGTAAATGTTATATTGGTTTGATTGGTTTAATTCGTTCAATTACTTCGGTTTAAGCCAACCAATTCAACCAATGAAACAAATAAAACAAATTTAACAAATCATTTAACCTTGAACCCCTGACACCTGAACACTGAAACCTGACACCTAATCCATTGTGACTCTTGCAGCATTTTTATGGGACCCACCACAAAATCCAACACCCGGCTCTAGTTTGAAACGACCTCTCCGGTTGACTCCCTGAGTTGTTTTCGTTATAGCCTCTGTAAAGCGTATCGCCCTTCTGCTATTTAAATATTTTGGGTGCAAACGGTGGCCAAAAATTCAACTCGCTCAATTTGATCAAGGCAAATGCTTCTCGAACTTAAGGAATTAAATTATAAATACCCAGGGTCCGTCGGCGATGTCTTCCGGGACTTGAGCTGCCGGGTGACCGAACCGGGCTTCCACGCCTTATTCGGGCCGTCGGGGGTGGGTAAGACCACTCTGGCGAAAATAATTACCGGAGAAATTGACGGATTTGCCGGCGAGATCTCCACCCGCGGCACCGATCAAGTCCTGTATACCTTTAACCTGGAACGGCTCCCGGGATGGCAAACGATCCAGGAGCACCTGGAGGCTATCACGCCGGCAGCCAATAAGGATAAAATCCAAGAATTGGTGGAATCATTCGGGCTACAGGCCTGTTTGCATTCCCGGTTTGCCCAGCTTTCTCTGGGCCAGCAGAACCGGACGAATTTGACCCGCTATCTTCTGCAGGATTTCGATTTGATGATTATGGACGAGAGCCTGGCCAACGTCGACGAAATAACCAAAGAAAACATTATTTTAAAAATCAAAGCGATGTTTCCCGAGCGCTGTTTTCTATATATATCCCATAACGTGGTTGAGGTTTCCAAATTTTGCAAACAGATCCTGGTGTTGCGCAGCCACCATAAGAAGCCCCAGGCAGTCTCTCTTCAAGGCCTGGATCTTAAAGACGGCCGCGCTCTGAAAAAGATGGCGCTCGAGCAAAGTATGCTGGAGATTGTAAATGCTGCATAGGCGCATCTATCAGTTTTTTATCATCTATTTTATCGGCTTGACTGCGCTGATGCTGGTAAAATACAGCTTGAATTTATCCGATTACACCATCCCCGGTGTTACTGAAATCTGGAATGCGTGCCGGCGGTATTTCGGGTTATACTTAATGGCCGTGCTCAATACACTGGCGGTCGCAATTCTGGGCCATATATTGTCCATTTGCATGGCCACCGTGGTGGGAATTATCGGTCGATTGACCGTCTGGGTCGGCTCTTTTATCCGGGTGGCCGCCTATAACATCCAGGCGTATCCCATCGTGGCGGTGGCACCGATTATTTTCATTTTATTGGGTGACGGACTTTCCTCGCGCCTTTTAATAGCGGCCATGATCTGTTATTTTCCGCTGCTGCTGTCCTTCATTGGCATATTATCTGAGCCCGTAGCCGAAATTGAGCATTTTTTCGATTCCACCCTAAGAATGAACTGGCGCCTGCAGGTAAAAATCCGCGCCTTTGAAAATATTCACAAACTGGTGACGGTCATCGTGGGAAGCGCAACCCTGGCCATGGTCGGTACGATTGTTGCCGAGTTTATTGCAGCGAACGCCGGTATCGGATATAGTATTCGCATCGCGCTGTATCAGAGTGACCTATCAAAAATTCTGGTAGCCCTTTTTTTAATCGGTGTGTGCACCTCTCTATATCTGGTTTTTCTGGAATGGCTGGGATCGTATATTAAAAAGCGGTTCGGCAGCATTTAAACGATAAGAAGAAAACGTTTCATCCGATTTGGCTTTCGTCAAAAGTGCCAAAGGAGGTAAACAATGAAGCAGCAACTTCGAAAAAAAATGGGATTGCTGGCAATAGGTGCGGTTTTTATTATCATAACGAGCGGTTGTACCCAGGACGCCGACAAACCTCTGGAAGAGGTCAATTATCGCCTCAAGTGGTTATTTAATGTCAGCGTCGTGGGCGATCTTTACACCGATGACGCCGGCTTATTTGCCAAAAATGGCCTTAAGGTCACCATAAAGCCGGGCGGTCCTGAAAAAGATGCGATTAAAGAGCTCGAGCTCGGACATGCCCAGTTCGGTGTGGCTTCGGCCGACCAGGTCATTCGTGCAGTTTCCAAGGGTGCGCCGATCGTGGTCGTCGCCCAGCTTTTCCAGACCAATCCCTTGCATTGGATTTATCGTCCGGATAAAACACCGCTGAAAACCCCGCAAGACCTCAAAGGCAAGATCATCGGCATCACCTTCGGGGGTAATGATGAAACCATCATGCGCGCCCTGCTCGCCAAGCATAACATTAAAGAAGAGGAGGTGAAGTTTTTCAGTGTACGCTACGACTATACCCCTTTTTACAAGGGTGAAGTCGATCTCTGGCCGCTTTATCGCAATGCCCAGGCGCCGATCATCGGCGATAAGCTCCGCAAAGCCGGGGAATCGTTTGACCTGATGGATCCCAGCAGGATGGGCATACGATTTGTGGCCAATTCGGTCGTCACCACCAGAAAAATGCTGGAGGAACGGCCCGACACCGTTAAAAATTTCACAAAAGCGCTGCTGCAAGGCTGGCATGAAATCCTGGAGCCGTCCCGTAAAGAAAAAGCAATTGAAACGGTTTTAAAGTACAACAAAGAAACCCCTGAAGAAATTGTCCGTCAACAGCTGCCGGCCACGCGGATCCTGATGATGCCGACACCGGATTTTGAGTTCGGAAAAATTGATGCCGATGCCTGGAAACAAACCGAAGAAATCATGCTGTCCCAAAAGCTGATCCCCGTACCGGTCAGTGTGGAAAAGCTGCTCAAGCCTGGCGGAGAAAAATAGGCGGATCAACAAACCAAAAGACAGTAATGAGGAGAATTTTTATGCTAAAAGCGGTCGGTCATCTGGGAATCGTTGTCAAAGATATCAATGCAAGTGTGCAGGCCTTTTCTAAAGTCACCGGCATCCAATCTCCTGACATTAAAGAGTTTTCAGACAAAAAGATGAAATGCGCTGTTGTCGAACTGGGCGGAATCGCCCTGGAATTTATCCAGGATTCGAGTGAAGATGGTATAATGGCCCGGTTTATCAAAGAAAAAGGAGATGGCATTCATCATTTCTGCCTGCTGACAGACGACATCGAAGCCGATGTTGAAGCCCTTAAGCAACGTGGAATCGAAATGCTGGATCAAAAGCCAAGGATTGGTTTGCGCGGCAAAAAGATTGCCTTCACCAAGCCCAGCGCTTTAAACGGAATTACGATTGAGCTATCCGAACCCTAACAAAAGGAAGAGCCAAAATGACAAAACGAAGTGATCTAATGACCAAGGGCGCCGAAAGAGCCCCCCACCGCTCACTTTTAAGAGCGGATGGATTCACCGATTGGGAAATGGAGCGGCCGATTATTGGTATTGCCAATTCATTTAATGATATTATTCCGGGGCATATGCATCTGGACAAACTCGTAGATGCCGTCAAGGCCGGTATTTATGCCGGTGGCGGCACACCGCTGGTCTTCAATACGATCGGAATTTGCGACGGCATCGCCATGAACCATGAAGGCATGAAATATTCACTTCCCAGCAGAGAACTGATCGCCGACACCATCGAAACCATGGCGGTTGCCCATCCCTTTGACGGCCTGGTTCTGCTGGCTTCCTGTGATAAGATTATTCCGGGCATGCTGATAGCCGCCGCCCGGTTGAACATCCCTTCTATTTTTCTTTCCGGTGGCCCGATGCTGCCGGGAAAAGTCGATGGTCAAGATACCGGCCTGGATAAGGTCTTTGAGGCGGTCGGCCGCTTTAAGAGCGGAAAAATCTCAAAAGAGCAGCTGGAGACTTATGAATGTGCCGCCTGTCCCGGTGCCGGCTCCTGTTCGGGAATGTTTACGGCCAATACGATGAACAATCTGTCTGAAGCGCTGGGCATGTCTCTGCCGTATAACGGCAGTGCCCCCGCCGTTTTTTCCGAGCGGATCTGGTTGGCAAAAGAAACCGGCTTTAAAGCAGTGGACCTGGTCAAAAACGATCTCAAGCCACTGGATATTATGACGGCAGATGCATTTCACAATGCCGTAGCAGCCGATATGGCGCTAGGCGGATCCACCAACACGGCCCTGCACATCCCGGCGCTGGCGTACTATGCTGGATTGGATTTAACCCTCAGGGATTTGGACCCGTTTACCGATAAGGTTCCCCACCTGACCTCCATCGCTCCGGCGGGTCCTCATCACGTTGTAGACCTCTATTATGCCGGCGGGATTCCGGCTATTTTAGCCGAACTGCAAAAGGCCAGACTCATCAAGGAAAACCCACAGACGGTTTATGGAAAATCCGTGGCCAATATGCTGAAGGAAATCAAA
>JASFIU010000012.1:0-28076 GCA_050122495.1 Desulfobacterales bacterium
AGGTTATACTTCTTTATTTTCTGATTCAGGCCGCTTTTACCGATACCCAGCAAGGCGGCCGCATGGGATTGCACATTATTGGATATTTTTAACGCACGCTCGATCAAGGTTTTTTCGATCATCGCCAGCGTGTCATACAGTTTTGCATCCGCCGGGATTCCCTCAAGATGCAATGTGTTGTAGACATTATCTTTGAAACCTTTCGGAAGATCCGTCACTCTGATAATCTCACCGGGGCACAGGATCATGACGCGCTCGATGACATTTTCAAGCTCGCGAATATTTCCAGGCCAACTGTAATCATAAAACAGCCGGTCCACCTCCTGGTCGACGCCGATAACGGGAACAGCCGATTCGCGTTCGGACGCGTATTTTTTTATAAAATGATTCACCAAAATTCGAATATCTTCCTGACGCTCTTTCAGGGGCGGCAGCACAATATGAACCACATTTAATCGATAATAGAGATCCTCACGAAATCGCCCCCCCTGCATTTCCTGCTGTAAATCCTTGTTGGTTGCCACAATAATGCGGATATCCACTGATATGCTCCGGACGCCGCCCACCCGTTCAAAAACTTTTTCCTGAAGTACCCGCAGCAGTTTCACCTGCAGGTTTTGTGACAGTTCACCAATCTCATCCAGAAAAAGGGTGCCGCCGTCCGCCAGTTCAAAACGGCCCTTTTTTGTGGCGACAGCACCGGTAAACGAACCTTTCTCATGGCCGAAAAGTTCGCTTTCCAGCAAATTTTCAGCAAGGGCCGAACAATTTATGGCGACGAAGGGCTTTGCGCGTCTGGGGCTGTTAAAATGAATCGAGCGGGCGACCAGTTCCTTTCCGGTGCCGCTTTCGCCTTCGATTAAGACGGTCGCAGCGGCCGGGGCAACTTTCTGGATCGTATCAAAGATATCTCGCATCTTTTTGCTTTTACCGATAATGTTGCCGAAACGATACTGGGATTCGACCGCATCACGCAGCCGCCGGTTTTCTTTGACCACCTGATACATGGATATGGCTTTTTTGACATAAATGATCAATCGCTCATTGTCGAACGGTTTCAAGATATAGCTGTAGGCCCCTTTCTGCATGGCCTCGACGGCCTTGTCTATCGTGCCATGGGCGGTCATCATGATAATCGGCAGATCCGGATCAACCGATTTTATGTGCTCAAGCAATTCGATGCCGTCCATGGCGGGCATTTTCATGTCGGTAACAATTAAATCAAGATCAGATGTTTTGTGAACCTCAAGCGCCTCGCGTCCACCCAGTGCTGTCAGGACTTCAAATCCCTCATCTTCTAAAACAGCACTCAAGATGGTCAAATAATTTTTTTCATCATCCACAATTAAGATGGTTTCCATGGCGATATGGCCTTATATACTCAGGTTGTTAAATTACTGTCCGCGGTGGCGGCGCTGCCCTCTTTGTCATCATCGGCCCTGTGTTTAACCGGCAGCTCGATGGTGACACGTGTTCCGCGGACGGGCCGATTCACAATCTGTATGCTGCCGCCGTGGGATTCGACAATATTTTTTACAATTCCCAAACCCAGACCGGTCCCCATTTCCTTGGTCGTAAAAAACGGATCCCATATTTTTTCTAGATTTTCATTCGGAATCCCCTGCCCCTCATCATCAAAATGAACGGTTAAGAGATGGTCGCTCGAACTGACCTCCACCAGAATTCTGCCGCCCTCCGGCATCGACTGCATGGCATTGATCAAAATATTCAGAAAAGACTGATACAGCATGGTCCCATCGGCCATGATTTCCGGCAGGGAATTCTGATAATTTTTTTTAATAACATACCCCTGATCTTTAATCTGCGCCTCAAGAAATGTAATATTTTTATCGATCACCTCTTCCACCCGACAGGCAGACCTATTCAGACTCCGGGGCTTGGCATAATTAATAAAATCGGTGATGATCGTATTTAAACGACTGGCTTCTTCGACGATGATATCCGGGATGTTGTTTTCGGGGTCAACTTTGGCGGCCTTTTTTTTCAAAAGCTCAGCCGAGCTTCTGATAATGCCCAACGGATTGCGAATCTCGTGCGAAATACCGGCTGCCATTTCACCCAAGGAAGATAAACGCTCGGCATGCGCCAGACGTTCTTTGAGTCGCAGCCGCTCCATGGCGCGCCTTTGAATGATACCTTCGCCCCGCTTGACAACATACACCAACACGATAAAAAGCGCCCCCATCAACACGGTGCAGGTGATCAGCACTAAAATTTGAATGCCGAAAATGGCCTTATAATCTTCGGATAAGTCCTGAACAATTTCGACAACACCCAGGACCCGACCCGAGATTTTCCCGACTTTCGATTCCTGGCGTAACGGTGCAAATGTAATCAGCCGCACTTCTTTCGGAAAGCCAAGCAGAATCTGTAAAAAATTACCCCGTTGCGCCAGCCTGGAACTCCATTTGCCCATCCGGGCCTGCAAATAGCCGGTGCCGCCGTAATTTCGTCGGCCGAGCATGGTCTGATCGAAACTGTACGAGATCCTGTTATCCATACTGTAAATATTAATAGTTTCAACCTTGAAACTATGCATTGCGCTGCGCACAACATTATCCATGCGCTCAAAATGTTCGCGTTTGCTGAGCTGAATTTTACCGTCCTTCATAACAACCGGAATAATAAATTGTAAGAAGACCTGATGATTCAGATTTTCAATCATCACATGGGCATAATCCTCGCTCTTTTTGCGCTGCATGGACTTGATCCAATGCGTATTGAGCACTGAAAGAATAATGGTCACCAGGAAGATGACAATTAGTCCGGTGAACGCAAAATATTTAACGAGTCGAAACGGCTTGAGTCGTTCTTCGGGTATCTGGGGTGCCATTGTTCAAAATTACAATAATATCAATAGTTATTCTTATATTCAGATAGCCATATAAGAATACTAGGTTTTAAAGTCAAGTTAAAGCTTTTTTCACCTGCGTTTTAGAAATTATTTCTCTGATTCTTTCAATAATTTGACGCTCAATGTGCAATAATTTGCCCAGTTGAGGGCAAATGATACTTAACATCTGAATTTAAATTTTGAAACCTGTGACAAAATTGAATTTAATATATTGATTTTATTATTATTTATAATATTTGTGCGGCAAGTCTATTTATCTATATGTATTGGCGCAAAACTTGCATTGATTGCTCAACAATTCACGTCTTCAACTTAAATATAAGCATGGTCCAGGGCAAACGGTAAGCCGGATTGTAATCACGCCGTCAAAGTCTGCACCAGAGCGTTTGGGCACAAAAAAGGAGGGATGCCGGATAAGAGCTAATTATCAAACAACAACCATCACGTTATTGACCTATTTACGCCATGTTAAGGAATTTTCCCACAAGATATAGTAATTAAAATTAATTATACCACAACATAGAGTAAGTAATTGTAATTATATATAATTTACATATAATTATCTTGACTCTGACGCTATTTTATGTAGATAATTAGATAATTGATATCAATTTATAAGTGAATTAGATTTAATTAATTATTGTCGTATTTGGAAAACCTATCTTTATTAAAGGGAAACCCTGATCCATGGCCAGCAACAATTGTGTTAAAGAAACCAGAGAGTCTCTATTAATGAGCAAGGCCGAACTCGCCAGAGAAGCGCGTGTTTCCCCAATAACGATTGCACGGATCGAAAAAGGCATGCCGTGTCGGATGGAAACCAAGCGTAAAATTATTTTGGCATTGGGTCTGAAAATAACAGAGAAAGATAAAATCTTTAAGGACTGAGAAAATCTCATGGTATTTAGCAAAAAAGACAACCTGGTCGGACTCGACATCGGATCCCGGTCGGTAAAAGCAGCCGAAATTGACGAATCCAAACAAGGCCGCGAGCTGAAACGATTTGGTATTACCGAAATCCCCCACGGAGCCGTCGAAGACGGCACCATCAACGATCCGGAGGTCCTGGCCGACGCCATTCGCCAACTTTTTAAGGGTTACAACATCAAAGAACGCAACGTGGCCATATCCATCGGTGGCTACTCGGTGATCGTTAAAAAAATTGCCGTGCAAACCATGGATGAAGCCCAGCTTCAAGAAACCATTCATTTCGAAGCGGAGCAATATATTCCGTTTGATATCAGCGATGTCAATCTTGATTTCCAGATTCTGGGTGAGAATGAAACCAATCCGAATCAAATGAATGTCTTTCTGGTAGCCGCTAAAAAGGAAATGGTCGACGATTATGTGAACCTGGCGAATCTGGCTGGTTTAAATCCCTGCATCGTCGATGTTGAGGCCTTTGCCCTCCAAAATACGTTTGAAGCCAATTACGACACCGGCAATGATAATATTGCCCTTATCGATATTGGGGCCAGCAAGACCTCATTAAATATACTCAAAGGCAACAATTCGGTGTTCATGCGTGACGTTTCCCTCGGCTGCATGCAAATTAATCAAAAAATCATCTCCCTGGTTGACTGCTCCTATGACGAAGCGGAACAATTAAAATACGGCGAAGATACCAACCGCTTGTCGGCGGACGATTTAAACGGAATTATTTCAGCCGTAGTTACAGACTGGTGCACGGAAATTCGCCGTGCACTCGACTTTTTTTACTCAACCTATCCGGATGATCAAATAAAACGCATTATTTTAAGCGGCGGCGGGGCGAATGTCGAAGAGTTTCGCAAGTTGTTGGCCGTCGAAGCATCCGCCGAAGTTGAAAGCATCAATCCCTTTAAAAACATTTATGTTGATGATGATCGATTTGATCCGGAATTCATAAAACAAGTTGCCCCCCAGGCCGCCATCACTGCCGGGCTGGCATTAAGAAGAGTGAATGACAAATGATACGCATTAATCTGCTTCCCTTTCGGACGGAGCGCAAAAAAGAAAACGTCCGCCGCCAGGTATCTTTATTCCTGCTTTCTTTGGTTCTGGTTTTGGTGGTGCTGGTTTATTACAATTTCAATCTCAGTTCCAAGATCAGCAGCTTAAAGGGTAAGATCAAGGCGACCCAATCCGACCTGGAGCGGTACAACGACATTAACAAAGAAATCGCCAGAATTAAGAACAATCTCGAAACACTTCGAAAGAAAATGGCGGTTATCGAACAGCTGGAAGCGAATCGTCACGCACCGCTCCGGCTGATGGATACAATGACCCAGGTACTGGTGGCCAAGCGCATGTGGTTTACCAAACTGGAGGTTAAGGGAAATACGGTAGACATCCAGGGAATTGCCCTAGATAACAAAACCGTGGCGGATTTTATGGTGCGCCTCCAAAAAAGCGGTTTGTTCAGCAGCGTAAATCTTAAAACCTTGAAAGCCCAGGAAGTGCAGAAAACGAATCTGAAAAGTTTTCAGATCAGGTGCACCAATGTATCTCCGCAAACAAAAGAAGCAGAATCAAAGCCTAAGACGAAGAAGGTTAAAGCATAATGAATACGTTAGAGGGTTCTAAAGAAGGCGGCTTTTTCGCAAAGATTGAAGGCCTTTCCAAGATCCAAAGAATACTGATTTTTGTGAGTGTCTTCGTGCTGATTATCGTAATCTTTGTTTTTCTCCTGTATAAGCCAAAACTGGCAGATATTGCCAAGCTCAACAAAGAACTTGACGGACTTGAAGGTAAGCTCGCGGTAGCCAAGAAAAACGCGGCTGACCTGGATAAGTTTAAAAAAATGATGGCTGAAGCTGAGGTGGGTTTTCAACAGGCCATGAAAGCGCTGCCCGAAAAAGAAGAAATCCCCTCTCTGTTAACCAGTATTTCAAGATCCGGCCAGGATGTCGGATTGGAATTTTTGCTTTTTGAACCCAAATCCGAGGTGCGCAAAGAATTCTATGCGGAAATTCCGGTGGCCATGAAGGTTGTCGGCGGATATCATGATCTGGCAATTTTTTTTGATAAAGTCGCCCGCCTGTCCCGAGTCGTTAACATCACCAATATTTCCATGGGACGGATCAAAAATAGCGAGCAACTCAATACGTCATGCACCGCGGTCACTTACAAGTTTATAGAACCGGCCCCTCCAAAGCCGTCCAAGAAGGATAAGAAAAAGGGAAAGAAAAGGAAAAAGAAGAAAAAATAAATTGATAACGGATGCACGGTTTGACATCCGCCCAGAGAGTTATCTTTACCATTATGAAAAAACATCTTACCATCATCTGTAGCTTAGCCTGTTTGATTGGCTTTATAGCCGTAATACTGGGTTGTGACCAGCCGGCGGACAAACCGGCCTCACCCAAGGTTGTCCGAAAAAAGATCCACACCCAAACGGCCCAAAAAGCCCAGCCAGCTAAAACACAATCGCAGAAAAAATCAAGGCCGAAAGCCAAGCCGGCGGTCAAGCAGGCCGACACCGGAAAGCCGGCACCCCAGCAACCGCTGATTGCTAAAAAATCCGCGCCGTCTGCTACCAAATCCGGGAAAACCGTAAAATCCAAACCGCCGGTAAAGCCCAAATCAGACATTTCGGTGGCCCGTGCGCCCAGCATCTCAACGTCCGGTGACAAGGCTGGCAGCGACCCAAAGGCAATGGCGTCCACTACCCCGGCGGGAAAAACGAGATCGTCATCGATGCCGCCGCCGATGTATAATCCCAAAGGAAAGATTGACCCATTTGAACCGCTGTTCAGAGAAAAACCGGTGGTGGCCGTTAAAAAGAGCCAGCGCAAAAAACGGACGCCGCGGACCCCGTTGGAAAAAATTGATATCAGTCAGCTTAAACTGGTGGCCATCATTCTGGCAGCCAGCGGTAACCGGGCCCTGGTCGAAGAATCCTCCGGCAAAGGCTATGTCGTTAAGAAAGGAACATACATGGGCACCAACTCCGGCAAAGTCATCAAGATCGAAAAAAACAAGGTCATTGTTGCAGAAGAATTTGAAGATTATCGCGGCAATGTGACTCAACGAAATAGAGAAATAAAACTTCCGAAGCCTCCTGGAGAATTATAAGATGATTTACCAATTTAAAGACTCACAAAAAATTTTCTTGCTGATCATCCCGCTGATTTTTCTGGTTGCATGGAGTGCCGGATGCGCATCTAACAAAGCGGTGGATGTAAAAGCCACCGATACCAAGCGCATTATGGGCATTACCACCAACGTGACCCCTGATTCGGTGATCGTCACCATCAACGGAAATCAAGCCCTGACCTACACGGCGATTAAACAGGTGTTTCCGATGGGAGTCCTGTTCCATTTTCCCGAAACTTCCCTGGACACGGTTAAAACCGTGACGACCCCCCCGGATAATCCGATCGTTGGTTCCGTTAAGGCCACCGAACTCGTCGAAGACCAATCCACCACCTCGCGGATTTTTATTGCAATGAAAGCGGATGCACCCTATGACCTGAAACCGGGAGATACCGGCCTGAGGATCTCATTTCCCAAAGTTGCTGCCCGGCCAACGGTTGCCAAACCACCGGTGGCAAAAAAACCGTCGGCACCCCCAAAGCCGCAGCCGGTCCCAACGAAGGATCTTCCAGCCGCCAGCCGTATAAAAACAGTATCCGCCACCCCCTTAAAAGATAACGTGGTTGTCAATGTTCAAGCCGATGGGGCCGTCAAAAATTATAAATCCTTCACCATTGACGGCAAACAACCCCGAATCGTAATTGATATGTTCAAAATCAAAAGCCCCTATAAAAAGGAGCAGCGTCTGACCGTTAAATCCCCATGGGTCAAACAGGTCCGCCATTTCGGTTATCCGGACAAAGTCCGATTGGTGCTGGACACCCCCAAAGCCTCGCTGGCCAAATATTCAGCCTCACCCACTGCCAAAGGCCTGGTGGTCCATGTCGGCAAACTGCCGGCGGCAGCAAAACCCGCCGTGAAAGAGACGGCAAAACCCGTCGTAAAACAAAAAAAACCGATCGTGGCGCAAAAAAAAGCCGAACCCAAACCGGTTGTTGCGCTTAAATCCGATCGGCCGGCCTGGGTGAATCGCATCGATTTTTCCAGTGAGGAAGCCGGGAAATCATCCCTGATCATCGGAACTACGGTTCCGGTCAAATACGATCTGCAAAAAGCAGGCAGCAAGCGGTTGCACCTTAAACTGATCAATACCAGCCTGCCGGATTATCGCAAGCGCGCTCTGATCACCACCCGATTCGAAAGTGCGGTGGATCGCGTCACGCCCATCCAGACCGCCGCAATGAAAGGCGACTCGCTGATCACCATCGAGCTGCGCGAGGCGGTCCCCTACTTTGTGGATCATAAGGACAACACGCTGCGGATCAACTTTGCGGCCTCCTCCATACCTCCGAAACCATACGAGGATGCGGATCTGCCGGAATGGAAAAAAGTCCTGGCCGAAGCCCCCACCACACCTGCAATGAAAGCCGAAAAGGCTAAGATAGCAGAAGCAAAAGCAGCTGAAAAAGAACCTGTGGATAAAAAGCCGGATGAAAAAGCAGCCGCCCCCGACCAGGAAAAGACCCTCGAACAACGACTGGCTGAGATTTCGCCGCAAAAAAGGTATACCGGCGAAAAAATTGCGCTTGATTTCTTTGATACGGATATCAAAAATGTTTTCCGGATCTTGAGGGAAATCAGCGGCAAAAATTTTGCAATCGACAAAAACGTTACCGGAAAAGTCACCCTGACCCTTGAAAGACCGGTACCCTGGGATCAGGTGCTTGACCTTGTGTTGAAAATGAACCAGCTGGGCATGACCATGGAGGGCGATATCGTCAGAATTGCCACCCTCAGCACCCTGGCCCAGGAGGAAAAACTCAAGCAGGCCCAATTAAAAGCCGCTCAGGCTGCCCAAAAACAGGCCGAAGCACTTGAGCCGCTTTTTACCGAATACATTCCGGTCAGCTATTCAAACGCCACAAAAGAAGTGCTGCCGCATGTTACCGCCATCCTTACCGATGGTCGCGGCAAAGCCAATGTGGATGAGCGCAACAACCAGCTCATCATTACCGATACGGCGACCATCATTCAACGCGCAAAGCAAATCGTCCAAAAGATTGATACGGTCACGCCTCAAGTCGTTATCGAAGCCCGAATTGTGGAGGCCATTACCAATTTCTTGAGGGAAATCGGGTTCGACTGGGGAGAGGTCACGCTCGGGGCGATAGATATTCCGGGTACCGACTATGAATTTGGCCCGACCCAGTTTTTGGCCGATAATATTCCGGCTAACTTCCCAGATACCGGATCGCTCAGCTTTAACCTCTTTAAAACCTCCGGAACCCCGTTTTCGATCGTGGAAGCCCAGCTGGCCGCCCAGGAAGTCGAAGGTAAGACCAACATTATTTCCTCACCGAAAATTGTGACGCTGGACAACAAACAGGCCAAAATTAAGCAGGGATTTGAATTCCCGTACGAAGAACGTGATTCCTCCGGTAACGCCACCGTGCGGTTTAAGAATATTGATCTGTTGCTGGAAGTTACCCCCTCCGTGACTCCGGATAATCGGATTGCGATGAACATCTTTGTCACTAAAAATGAGGTTGCCGAGCAGACGCTCCAGGGGCCTGCATTATCGACCAATGAAGCCCAAACTGAAATCTTAGTCGATGACGGTGATACGATTGTCATCGGCGGCATCCTTAAATCTTCAATTGTATGGGGTGAACGCGGAATTCCCGGTTTACGAAAGATGGGCGTGTTGGGCTGGCTGTTTAAATTTCAGTCTGAAAGTGATGACAAAAACGAATTACTGATTTTCATAACGCCCCGCATCGTCAAACTGGAACAAAAACGCCTGTAAGCAGCCGCGCGCATTAAGGCAGTTCAGTTTCTCAGAAGATAGCACTGAAAAAATACAAATCCGGTCCTTGAGCCTAGCTCTGACCGGATTTGTATTTTATCGGGCCTGGAGTACTGGAGTACTGGAGCGTTGGAGTGTTGGAAAAAAAGATATCAATCCTCTTGCCATTATTCCATTACTCCAATACTCCAGAACTCCAATGCTCCAAGACTTTCAGAACCCTTTGCAATTCCCGAAATTACCTTTTTTTCGTTATCATTGCTTTTTTAGAATAACGCTTTGACTTCCCTGGCCCCCTGCTCGGCCTCGTCGGCCAGCTGAGACTCCGGTGCCAGCTCGACGACCTTGCGGTAAGAATTATACGCCTTGCTGAACTCGAGTGCCAGCCGATAGGCTTTGGCCAGCTGAAGATGAAGCGCCGGCGAACCCGGGACGTTACGAACCGCTTTTTCCAGCTTTTCCACCGCTTCCGGTATGCGGCCCATGGCTATGTAGGTTTGGGCCAGGCCCTGCAGCGCATTGACAAAGTCGGGCTTGATCTTTAAAGCTTCGAGATAATATTTTTCGGATTTTTCCAGGTCCCCTTTGTAGTAATATGCATTGCCCAGACCGGAATATGTAAAATGAGGTGTGGCGTAGAGGATATTGCCGATGCTTTGGTTATAATAGAAAATCGCTTTATCCCAATCCTTTTTACCGGCATAGGCATTTCCCAGGCTGTTGATGGCCGGTCCGTAATCCGGTTTCAGCTCTATGGCCTTTTTGTAGTGGATAATAGCCTCGTCAAATCTTCCCCGGCTATAATAAATAAGTCCCAGATCATATTGCAGCAAGTGATCATCGGGGTATTTCGCTTCCGCCTTTTTAAGTTCCTGCATGGCCGCCGGGATATTGCCCTGCTGCAGGTAGGCTTCGCCAACCCGCCGGTAGGCCGTTGCTTCTTTCTTGCTTCTCTCATTATCCATGCTGGCGCAAGATGTCAGGACCAGCATTAAAACGAGCGCGCTTGCACAGATCAACCCTTTTCTTTTCATTATGGATTACCTCAATCAATTAAAAGTAATTAATTTAACGTTTTTTAAGATCTAGCAAACCGGCAATCTCTTCGGACACGCGCCCCACAAATGCTTCAAAATCCTTGCCGGTGAGCGGTTTCCCGGGTGCCGGTGTATGTTCAAGATCGTTGGGGTGCACATATAAAGGGGCATTGATTAAATCCGAATCCGGCTTGATGTTGAACTCCGGTGGGAACTGCTGTTCAAAATACATCTCCTGAAAGCCTGCGAATTTAAGGGCATGTGCAGTGGATTTAATGACGGCGATATCATTTTTGTCTATAATCCCTCTACGATTGGCCTCTACCAGCCCGGCCAACGACTCCCCCCCATGGGTGCAGGCGATGTGCCCGTTACGGTTGGCGGTGATTTCCCAATCCATAATGGCCTGCTCGGTGACCTCGGCAAAGAATACACGTTGCCGGCCGGCCGTCTGATTGTATTTCTCCACCAGATGGATCACCCGGGGCATGGAGACCGGGTTGCCGATCATGGCTGCCTGGGCCACACTGGGTTTTACGGTCAGCGGCTCAAATTTGCGCTTTTTGCGATCCGGCTCCAGGTAGTAGCGATAAACCGGATTGGCGTGTTCGGATTGCACGCCTAAAATCTTCGGCAGCCCCTTGATCACGCCGGCTTCAAAAAATTTTAGAAATCCACTCATTACCGCGGTGATATTGCCGGCATTACCGATGGGCACCACCACCGCCATGTGGGACACCTCATATTCAAAATCCTGGGCAATTTCATAGCAATATGACTCCTGTCCCAGGATACGCCAGGCATTTTTTGAATTTAAAAGCGCCACGTTGTAATTTTCCGACAGCGCTTCAACCACCTTCATGCAGTCATCAAACACACCCGGAATTTCAAAAACCCGTGCACCGCTTCCCAGCGGCTGGGACAGCTGCTGGGGGGTTACCTTTTTGTGTGGCAGCAACACCGCCGATTTAATGTGCGGTGTCAGATAAGATGCATACAGGGCGGCGGCCGCGGATGTGTCACCGGTGGAGGCGCAGATGGCGAGCACATCAGATACCTTACCGGCCTGAACCATGGCGTTGATAAAACTCAGGGCGCTGGCCATGCCCCGGTCCTTAAAAGAAGCACTGGGATTTTGGCCATCGTTTTTAAAATAAAACTGCAGACCGACCTTGTCCTTTAAAATGTCATTGGCTTCGACGACGGGGGTATGAGCTTCACCCAAGTACACCACCGCGTCCAGCGGAATCACCGGGCCGATAAACTCGTGATACCGATAGATGCCCTTCAGCGCCGGGATGTTCAGCAGTTTACGATAATCAAACAATCGTCGCCACCGGGTGCCCGGAATCCGGGTCAATTGTTTAAAATTCAGATCATAGATTAAGAGGACCTGTCCACAATCCGGACACACATATAAAAGCTCTTCAATTCCGAATTCCTGCTCACAGCCCAGGCAGCGATAAACCAGCCGGCCGGTGTGCTGCGGAAGAATTTCAGAGCGAATATCGCTGGGCAAATCATTGAGTTTCACGGTTTTATTTTTTCCATTCCCCCCATATAAAGTTGAAGCGCATCGGGGATGAGAACACTGCCATCGGCCTGCTGTAAATTTTCGAGAATCGCCGCCACGCATCGTCCGACAGCAAGCCCCGACCCGTTTAGCGTGTGAACGAGTTCGGTGCCCTTTTTGCCTTTGCGTTTGAAGCGGATATTACCGCGACGGGCTTGAAAATTTTCAAAATTACTGCAGGAGGAAATCTCGCGGTAAACGCCCTGAGCAGGCATCCAGACTTCGATATCAAAAGTTTTCGCGGCCGAAAAGCCCAGATCCCCCGTACACAACTCAATTACCTGATAGGGGAGCTTGAGTTTCCTTAAGATGGTTTCGGCATTCTGGAGTAAGGTTTCAAGTTCATCATAGGAGGTTTCCGGGGTTGTAAATTTTACCAGTTCGACCTTGTTGAATTGGTGCTGGCGAATGAGCCCCCGGGTATCCTTTCCGTATGAGCCGGCCTCCGACCGGAAACAGGGTGTATAGGCTGTATAGTAAAGCGGCAGCTGATCTTCATTCAGGATCTCGTCCTGATGGATATTGGTGACCGGCACCTCGGCAGTCGGAATAAGGTAGTAATCCCAGTCGGCCAGCTTAAATAGATCCTCTTCGAATTTAGGCAGCTGACCGGTATGGGTCATGGCCTGTCGATTTACCATAAAAGGCGGCAACGTTTCGGTATAGCCATGTGAAAGCGTATGGGTATCGAGCATGAAATTAATCAATGCCCTTTCCAATCTAGCACCGGCTCCGAAGTAAAGCGGAAACCGCGCCCCCGTAATTTTAGCAGCGCGCTCAAAATCCAGAATGCCGAGCTGCGTGCCGATATCCCAGTGCGGCTTGGGGTCGAAACCAAACTCGGGCGGTTCCCCAACCTGTTTAATAACCGGATTTTCCGATTCATCTTTACCGACCGGCACAGAAGCATGGGGAATATTGGGCAACCCCATTAGCATTCTGTCAAGGGTCTCCTGGGTTCCGGCCAATGTTTTCTCCAGCGCTTTAATCTTTGAGGCCACCTCGCGCATCTGGGTCACAACGGCATTGGCGTCTTCACCGGATTTTTTCATGGCGGCAACTTGATCGGAGACCACATTGCGCTGGTGTCTTAAAGCTTCAAGCTCCTGTAAAATCGCTCTGCGTTCATCGTCATGTGTTTTAAAGGTGTCAAGGTCTGCAACCTGACCCCGGGCGCTCAATGCATTTTGAAGGAGGTCTAAATTGTGCCTGACGAACTTGATTTCCAGCATTTTTTTCCTTATAATAAAAGGTTCGGAGTTGTGATAATTTTTTTACCGCCGAGGTTGACGGGTTAACAAAACATTGGCGCAATTAACACGCTATGGCTGGATAGTCAATGATTATTGATGATTAACTTGGCCGTCCCGCCCTTGATCTTTATAAAACCATCGCTTAACGGAGAAGTCATATGGAGGAAATTCAGGTTAAAAAAAGTGAGCTTCGTGAAGAAATTACCCAAAAAGTTGCCGCACTGCCGGAGAACGAAATCGCTGAAAAAACAACGGCCATTGAAAACAGACTTTTTGATTTTGCAAACTTTCTGGAAGCAAAAATTGCCCTGATGTATGTTCATAACAAATGCGAAGTTCCCACCGGAAATATCCTCAGGCGATCCTATGATTACAATAAAATTGTGGTTTTGCCGGCCTATGATACTGAAAATTTCGCCATGACCCCGATGAAAGTCGACCACCTCGCTAAAGACCTAAAAATCGGGCCACGGGGCATTCTGGAGCCGGATGAGGCTCGCTGCAAGGTTGTTCCCATCGAGCGGATTGACATTGCCATTATACCGGCCATTGCCTTGGATGAAAAAGGCGGACGGATCGGTTCAGGAGAAGGATATTACGATAGATTCATTCCCAGGCTGGCAATCACGACCCGCAAGGTTGCGCTTGCGCTAGAACATCAGATCACCCCCCAGATTCCCATCGAATCTCACGACAAGCATGTTGATATTATCATCACAGAAGATCGCGTGATCTATAAAATCTGACATACGTTTTTGTGTAGTCGTAATACCGAATAACACAGGGGTTATGGTTTCGGATTCAGGATCCATTCAAGCTTCTGCAAATTGTCCGCTTCGCCAACAGCGATGACCGTATCGTTGGGGGTAATAATCGTTTCAAAAGAGGGGTTAAACAGCATGTTGCCATCGGGCTTCATTATGGCGATGATGATGAGATTGTACCTTTGACGGATTCCCGAATCCTTCAGCTGGACATTTGCCATTTCAGAGGAAGCGCTCACCGGAATTTCTTCCATCTGGATATCTCTGCGTTTGTGGGCAAAGGCCAGATTCAGAAATGAGGTCACCGTCGGACGAATAATTCGATGGGCCATGCTCACCGCCCCCATTTGATAAGGTGATTCCACAAAGTCCGCACCGGCGGCCTTCAACTTGATTTTGGCCGATTCCTGGCTTGCGCGGGCCATAATTGAAATCTCAGGTGCCAATTGGCGAGCGGTTAATACTAAAAAAACGTTGTCGGTATCCGTTCCCAGAGCGGCAACCACGGCCTTGGCCCGCTGGATTCCGGCTTTCACCAGAATATTTTCATCCGCGGCTTCACCGGCAATATAGAGCACGCCATCTTCGTCCATCACCGGGATTAATTCCGAATCCTTTTCAATAACGGCGATATCGATATCCGCTCTCCTGAGATGCCGGCAAAGGACCCTGCCAATGCGTCCATATCCGCAAACAATATAATGATTTTTTAAGCGCTCTATACGTTTATCCAATCTGCGCCTCCCCATAATGATTCTGATACGGCCTTCGACCATAAACTGCACAACGGCCGCTGCAACGTAAAGGGTGAATCCGACACCAAAAAAAACAAGAAAGATCGTAAATATTCGACCGGCCCCGTCGACCTGATTTACCTCCTTAAATCCGACCGTGGAGATGGTGATTACGGTCATGTAGAAGGCATCAATGAACGGCCAGCCTTCAATCATCATATATCCAATGGTGCCAAAAGCAAGGATCAAAATCGATATCAAAATAGAGATAATCAGATGTCGGGTGCCTACCATTTCTTATCCTAATTGCCGTTGCTTTTTCCCCTTAGGGTCTAGATTATTGTAAGATTTTATCAAAGGATCAAGGCTTTTTTCAAATGGATCGAAAATCGTCGGCCCGGTCAAATCGAACCTGATAATGAAGCTTCCCGCAGCAAGCTTCAAGGTAGCGAGGCGAAAGTGGACAAAAATTCTCGGGATTGCCGCTTGATCATCTTGACCTGACTTCGTGGACTTGTTAGAAGTGAGCAGGATGAAAGATTCGATCAAATACAAGCGCCAGCGAGAGGAAATGGTTCAAAAGCAGATCGCCGCACGCGGAATAACAGACCCTAAAGTTCTGGCGGCTTTTCGTAAAGTCCCGCGGCATCTGTTTGTCAGCGAGGCATTGAGGGATCAAGCTTACGGAGACTACCCTCTGCCCATCGGGGAACAGCAAACCATCTCACAGCCATACATTGTGGCTGAAATGACCCAGGCTTTAGAAGTTAATAAAGATGACCGGGTTCTTGAAATTGGAACCGGCTCGGGCTACCAGGCAGCCATCTTGGCAGAAGTGGTGTATCGCGTGTACACCATTGAAAGAATCCGCTCGCTTTATGTGCAGACCCGCAAGCTCCTTGATGAGCTGAACTATCATAGCATTGTCATGCGATGCAGCGACGGCACTTCGGGGTGGCAGGATGAAAGCCCTTTTGATGCCATCATCGTTACAGCGGGCGCCCCGGACGTTCCGCTGATACTATTGGATCAACTGGCGGAAGGCGGGCGCATGGTCGTGCCGGTCGGCAATCAACATTCCCAGGACCTCATCAAGTACACCAAGGATAAAAAGGGCGTCCATAAGACGAATTTGGGAGGATGCCGGTTTGTCAAACTGATTGGCGCCCACGGCTGGAAGGAAAACTGATCTCGGGATTTATGGAACCTAAAAATCATTTGACCTGGAAAGAGGCGTTTTTGGCCAGCCCCGGCCCGGCGTCTTTTAAACAAGGCGGTGTCTTGTCATTAAAGGGGCTGTGCATGGGATCGGCGGATGTGATCCCCGGCGTTTCGGGTGGCACCATTGCACTGATTACCGGCATCTATGAAAGTCTGATACAGGCAATCAAATCACTTGACACCACCATGGTTAAAAAAGTGCTGAGTTCAGATTTGAAGGGCGCACTGGCACATGTGCATGTTCGGTTTTTGCTTTTTCTGTTTGCCGGAATCGGCATTGCAATTATCAGTCTCGCCAGACTGATGAATTTTTTGCTGCATCATTATCCGGTATTCACCTGGAGTCTCTTCTTCGGGCTGATTGCAGCATCCATCCTGGTGGTCAGCAGACAGGTGGCCGGCTGGACGCCTCGTACCGGCATCAGCCTGGTTGCCGGAACCGTCGGCGCTGCCTTCATTGTGAATCTGATACCGCTGGAAACTCCCGACGCGTACTGGTTTATTTTTTTGTGCGGGATCATCGCCATCTGCGCCATGATCCTGCCGGGTATAAGCGGTGCTTTTATACTGCTCATTTTAGGCAAATATGAGTTTATCACCGCCACTTTGAAAAACCCCTTCTTGGCGCAACATATGATGATTATTCTTGTTTTCTGCCTGGGATGTCTTATCGGGCTGTTAAGTTTTGCCAGATTGTTAAACTATTTGCTACAAAATTATCGTCATCTCACCCTGGCATTTCTAACCGGACTGATGATCGGTTCGATGCCAAAAATCTGGCCCTGGAAAGAAATACTTCAAACCAAAATTATTCGTGGCAAAGCCCAAGTCATCTGGGGCTCGAACATCATACCGCCAACATTGAATTCTGAGGTCTACTTTGCAGTGGTCCTCGCCATTATCGGATTTATGGCGGTGTTAATCATAGAACGGTTGGCCAGGGAAAGGGAGAGTGCCTAAAATGCCTTAAATGAGCTAAAGTGACTAAAGTTAAGGAATTCTGTCCATTTTAATTTATGCTCACGCAAAGGCGCTAAGCCACAAAGAGTGATAATTTAAATAAAATAAAAAACCTTGGCGTCTTTGCGTGAGGCCAACTCTTAAGCTCATTTTAGTCACTTTAATCACTCTTTTTTTCCTGAAAGCTTTTGCTCTATAAATTCTATGAAGGCCCCTGACAAAGGTGAGGGGCTGCGATATCTGTGCCGCGTTAGATAAAAATTGCGGTTCAGATTGAGACCTTCCACTTCAAGTGCATCTAATTTGCCCGAGTCTAGATCCTCGGCTACCGCCAGCGTCGAAAGAATCGATAAGCCGGCTCCGGTTTTAATCCCCTGACAAATTGCCTGAGTGCTTCCTAATTCAGCGACAACATTTAAATCTTCAAGACGGCGGCCCTGATCCCGGAGGCTTTGATCTATTGATTTTAAAGTTCCGGAACCGGGTTCCCGCACAATGAATGGTTCATTAACGAGCCGTTTTAAAGCCACGCGCTTTGTGCCGGCCCAACGATGGTCTGCCGGGACGATCAGATGCATCTCATCTTGAATTAATTTCTTCTGGACGATTTTTGGGGTTTCGGCTTTAGCACCGACAATTCCCAATTCTAAATTTCCATTCAAAATACCTTCAATAATATTTTCGGTATCCCCGATTTTTAAGGAAACGATTACATCCGGATATTGCTTCTTAAAGTCACCGACCAGTTGAGGCATCAGATAAGTCCCGGGTATGGTGCTTCCGCCGATCACCAAACGTCCCCGGAGGATGCCTTTGAATTCTGCCAGGGCCGTCTCGGCCTCATCGCGCAGAGCCAGCAATCTTTTGGCATATCCGTATAACAGCTCACCGGCTTTTGTGGGAACAGCTTCCTTCGAAAGACGGTCAATCAATCGACAATCCAGGTGTTCTTCCAGGTCTTTGATATGACTGCTGATGGTGGGTTGAGAGAGGTGAACGGTTTTTCCGGCTCTGGAAAAGCTTTTAAGCTCGATGACTTTGCAGAATATATTTAGTTGCCATAGATCCATCAGGCTGCCCGATTGGGCGCCAAGCGCCCAATCCGTGTTATCCGTTATTTGTTATTCGTTATTTGTTCGAGAGCTTTGGATTCCGTTTCGATTAGTCATTAATTATCAGATTCTAATAACGAATAACGATTAACTATTAACGCCCCGATTGCGTTTTTGAGCAATCGAGGCCCCGCTTATTTTTCCGCGGATTGTTCAGATCCGCGCAGGTCGCCATATTTCTCTATCAGCTTTTTTTGCACAAGAGGCGGAACCATCCCCTCGATATTCCCGCCGAACTGAATGGCTTCTTTGATAATGGAAGAACTGGTAAAAATCCACCGCAGACCGGTCATCAGAAACACCGTCTGAATCTCGCGATTCAGCCGCCGATTCATCAAAGCCATCTGGAATTCATATTCAAAGTCAGACATCGCGCGCAGGCCCCGGAGAATTGCGTGGGCTTTTCTAGCAGCCGCATAGTCCACCAGCAAACCATCGAAGCTGTCAATCTCAACATTTTTAAACTTCTTCATGCAGTCTTTAAGCATCTCCAGGCGTTCTTCGAGGGTAAACAGATTTTTTTTGCCGGGATTATGTAGGATCGAAACGATAATTTTATCAAATAACTTTAAACCCCTTTCAATAATATCAATATGGCCGTTGGTAACAGGATCAAATGAACCGGGATAAATGGCAACTTTTGGCATCGTATTATCCGTCCTTTTTTGAAATTCCCATTTTCAAATTTAGAGAAAAAACGATGAGAGAAATAGAGAGCGCAAATTCATAGCATATAAATTAAAAAAGAGACAAGCGTTTTTCCGTATCTTCTCTGGTCGGAAATTTTAAAATTTTCAGCTTTTGAAGAAATCGGTTCCCGGGGTGAATGTTCGACAACAACGCGGGCGCCATCCTCCAGACCCCGGCTTTCCGCAAGATTTGTTAGCGTTTTTTGTATCATATTCTTATGGTAAGGCGGATCAATAAAAACAAGGTTAAACGGGGGCGGAAAAGAGCAGATCATATTTAGATTCTTTATGATGTTCCACTGAATGATGCGCGCCCGGGTTTCAAGCGCGCACATTTTGATATTTTTTGCTAAAGCCGTCAACGCCTGGGTATCATTATCGGCAAATACAACCGTTTCAGCGCCCCGGCTCAATGCTTCAATTCCCATCGCACCGGTGCCGGCATATAAATCCAAAACCAGCGCGCCGCCGACGCCGGTACCGATAATATTAAAAATGGATTCGCGCACACGATCGGCCGTCGGCCGGGTTTGGATGCCGGGTACGGTAACCAGTTTTCGACCCTTTAATTCCCCACCGATGATTCGTATGGCCATTTGTCACCTTACTTTTTACATCCCTATGAACATGGAAACTAGTATCCTGCCCCACAAATATCAAACAAATTACAATGACCCAAATTCAAAATCCCAAACATGTTTGGGTCATTGAAAATTGAGATTTGAGATTTATTTGGAATTTGGTGCTTGAAATTTGGGATTTAACTGACTTTATTTTTGAAACCGCAGACAGAAAAAATCAATCCGTGTATTGTAAATTACTTGCTGGATGCAACGCTAGTTAAGACTTTTGATTTTTTTGTGCAGATAACTCCTCCCCACTTTAATCGACTTGGCGGTTTTGGTGATATTGTTCTCGTTTTGTAATAGTTTTCTTTTAATAAACTCTTTTTCAAACGCCTTGCGGGCTTCTTTAAAATTGTCTATTTTCATAAACCGGGAGGCCGCCGAAAACGACTCTTCATTGTAAGCACCCGGTCGATATGAATCCGGCATATCGGCCGCGTCGATGACATCTTTATCAACCATGATCGCCAGCCGCTCCACCAGATTCCTGAGCTCCCGAACGTTTCCAGGCCAGGCATAACTGCTCAACATGCTGATCGCAGCCGGACTCATCGTTTTGCGTTTACTTCGATTCTGAACGGCAAATTCCTCTAAAAACACTTCGACCAGTATGGGAAGATCTTCGATTCTTTCTCTTAACGGTGCAACTTCAATCGGAATCACATTTAACCGATAATACAGATCTTCCCTGAAGTTTCCACTTTCGATTTCTTTTTCAAGGTTCTTATTGGTGGTCGCGATAATTCTGACATTGACACTGATCGGTCGGCTCCCACCAACCCGTTGAATCTTTTGTTCCTGTAATACGCGTAAAATTTTTGCCTGTGAGCTTAGACTCATGTCTCCGATTTCATCCAGAAATATCGTCCCATTGTCGGCCAATTCAAATTTGCCGATCTTTTTTGTGGTTGCACCGGAAAACGAGCCTTTCTCATGCCCGAACATTTCGCTCTCGATATGTTCGTCCGGTATGGCAGCGCAGCTGACATCAATCAGCGGTTTATCCGCCCGGGGACTTAACTGGTGGATCGTGCGGGCCACGAGTTCTTTGCCGGTGCCGTTTTCTCCGCTAATGAGGATCCAGGTATCCGAAGGGGCCGCAATCTCAATATTCTTTCTCAAATCCTGAGTCCTTTCAGAATCTCCGTCGATGGAATTTTTTTCTAAGGTTTTGGTGCGAAGATATTTATTCTCTTCTTCAAGACGCCTGAAATTTAAGGCATTGTTAATGGTTAAAATAATCTTATCTATGGAAAGCGGCTTTTCGACCAAATCAAAAGCGCCCAGCTTGGTCGCTTTGACAGCCGTTTCGATCGTTCCGTGGCCGGTAATGATAATGACCTGAACATGGGGATTATATTTTTTAATTTCCTTAAGGGTTTCAATCCCATCGAGTCCCGGCATCCAGATGTCAAGTAAAACAAGATCCGGTGAATCCGAGTCAATGGCCTTTAACGCATCGTGGCCATTGAATGCCGTTGAAACCTTGTAGCCCTCATCGGAGAGCAATCCGCTCAAAGACTGAACGATCGAGGGCTCATCATCAACAATTAAAACCGATGGAAACATAGGTGGTTCCTCTTAGCAGCTGTTCGAGTCTGTCATTATTCGTCATGTATTAAGATGCGAAGTGTTTATAATAGATGTCCGTTGTTCGTTGTTTGTCGTCTGTTGTATGCTGGCCCTGGTAGATTGCGGATATACTCGATATTCGTTAAGGCTTGAGGCGAACGTACATTTAACTCCCGGAATCCATTCACCACGGGCCACGGACAACGAACAACGGACATATTTACACCGGCAGCTCGATCACGAATTTGGCGCCCCGGGGCGTGTTATCCTGTACGTTAATCATCCCGTTGTGATCTGCAATGATGGTGTTTACAATCGTAAGCCCCAGACCCATTCCGGTTTTTTTGGTTGAAAAATTAGGCTGAAACAGCCGGGTTTTATCTTCATTTGAAATACCCGGACCGTCATCGGCAACCTCCATCCGGACCTTTTTTAATATGGGATCGTGGGCCACGCTGATCGTGATGTTTCCGGTGCCTTTCAGCGCACCAATGGCATTGTCAATCAGGTTTAGCAGGGCCTGCTTCATCTGCTGCCGGTCAATGTTGAGAATGGGGATCTCGCTGGTATTGTTTATTTTAAAATTGATCCCCGAGTGGCCCTCCCGGTAAAGCGCCAATGTTTCTTCAACGATCGGCATCAAATGACAGGGTACCGGGTTTGCGCTGGGAAACCGGGCGAAAGACGAAAATTCATTCACCAGATTGCGAATCAACTCTACCTGGCTGATAATGGTCTCGGTGCACTCCTCAAAAATGGTATCATCCACGAACTGAGCGTACTTTCGTTTCAGCCGCTGGGCGGAAAGGGCGATGGGGGTTAACGGATTTTTAACCTCATGGGCGATTCGCCGCGCCACTTCGCGCCAGGCCGCCATGCGCTGGCCTTTTTCCAGTTCGGTTAGATCATCGAAAACCATGAGCGTCCCCATATGTTGCCCGGCGTCGTCTTTGAGCGCAGTTACCGAAATCAAAAAGCTCCGCGGCCGTCCTTCGATCGTGAGCTTTAATGGTAATTCAATGGTGTCGCCGCGCGATACCGGCAGGCTGTCCATAATCTCATTGGCCAGTTCCAGAAACTGGCCGGTTAACAGTTGCCTAAAGCTTTTGTTCAGGATCTGCTCGGATTTTAGATTCAGCATCTTTTCAGCCGATTTGTTCATGGTCGAAATAATACCCTTGGCATCCAGGGTGACCACTCCGGCCGACACGCTTTTTAGGACGATTTCCATAAATCGCCGTTTTTCTTCGATTTCCACATTCTGATTGCGCAGCATACGCGCGGAAAGTTCCAGCTGCCCGCGGCTGGTCCGAAGATCCTTTGTCATTTGATTAAAGGATTTAACCAGGCTTCCAAATTCATCATCGCCCAATGGGTTGATCGAATAGCTGAGTTCACCATCCGCCACCCGGCGGGTTCCTTCGGCCAGCTCTTTGATCGGAAGGCTGATCGATCGAGCCATAAAAAAGCCAAACCAAATAGCGCAAAACAACACCAGCAGGGCAACAATCGACAACGATATATAATAGGTAATCTGAATCGGTTTTTTAAGCAGTTTGATTTGCTGGTATTCGCTAAAGCCTCTTCGAATAAATTGCAAATTTTCCGAAAGATCGGGTGCAATCAGAATGGTGGCCACGACAAATCCCAGGGCTTCTCCGGGTTCGACCGCAAACGGAACGGTCCCGATGGTTTTGACAAATTCGCCGGATGGAATCGTTTGCGAAATGGATCGGACCCCGTCGAGCGGCAATTCCTTCTGGAAATCTTCTGCCGAAATAATCCCAAAATATTCGTTTTCAAGTTTGGGCGCCAGGGCAAACGTTATGCGCTCGGCAGTCGGAGCATACACCTCTAACGCATCCAGGTTATATTCCCGTTGCACGATCCGGATGTAACGCGATAGCGCTTCCTTATTTTTGGCATCCAGTAAATTTTTGGTCTTTACCTGATAGGATATCCTTTCCAAGAGAAACCGGTTATTCTCTTCGGCCCGGCTATATATGCGCCCGCCAACCCATAATGAATTTTCAAGTGCCTGTTCGACGGGCACGTTAAACCAGAACTCTATACTGGAGGTGATGAAGTTGAGGGAAAAGAAAAATAAGACGATCGTCGGCAAAAGTGTAAGCGAAACAAAGGCAATCACCAGCTTGGTCCGGATTTTTGAGCCCAACACATTTCGTCTGCGATCATAGATGAGTTTTACCAGGTTTCGAAAAACAAGGTAGATCATTAAGACGAGCAACAGCAGATTGATGTTGATCAAAATAAACATCAAAACGGTGTTGGAGACGGCGATATCCGCCCCGAAATTGATGATCCGGCTTTCAACAAAGGTCATCAGGGCAACCACGACCAGAATCCCAAAAATGAGAATAAATTCGCGTTTGCGCCTTTTTCGCTCTTTTTTCGAGAGCGACGAATTTCTTTTAAGTTTGGATCGTATCATAACATCCGTGGTGGGCGGATAACCGACAGGCTGTTGTCAATATATAAAATCGATGGCATACCAATCCGTTTCAAAGTCCCATAGCGATACAAAAAACAGGATGTAGTGCAGATACAGGGGGAGGGTTTTCTTGCTGACTTCAGCCTTAACTCTAAGTTGGTATTGCGCGTCCTTTTCCAGCCTGTTTAACGGAATTATTTCTAAGCTGTTGATTTCCGTCATCCATTTTCTGGCTTCTGTAAATGATTTGGTAACTTCGGGATTATCCTCTTTCCAGGAGCGTTCGACCGTGAACTCCTTTTTAAGATTATCGTATTTAATGGTGTGCGTAACCTCTATGTCGGCGATATCTTTATCAAACCAAAAATTCCGGACCCGGTTCAACTTGGCAAAATACGAAAAGGTAGAAGGCACACCACTTAAAATGGCGTTATTCATCTCTTCTCTGAAAGCCCCCTCAAGATTTAAATACAACAGTAGATCATCACGGGTGTTGGAAACGGTAATATTGGTCAGGGTAGCATCTTGTGCCGAGCCGGGATTTGGAATAACTAAGAGCATGAACAAAAAGGCAACGGTTTTTGCTCGTTTTAATAGCACAATCATTTGAAATAATAACCGATAGCTTGGATTCAGCCGGTTGTCTTTTTAGCCATTAAGGTAACGTCGCTTAAAAAGAAAAGGAACTGTAGAAATGCGATTCGGCATTTCAATCGGCACAAGGTGTTCGATCCGGTTGCAACCTTTCGGCTTATTAAATAGCCGAAACCTTTATAAATGGCAAGTAATTTTGGACCCTTTTGGTGGGATGGATCTTTATCTGCAAGGGATTGAACAAACAAAAGGATTGTCGCCGAAACGCGGATTTGTTATAGCTCTCGGCAGTCCAAAGCTACAAATCCGGCTAATCCGATAAAAAGGAGGCTTTTTGCTCGCCAAAGTCCTCAGCAGTGCCGTTTTGGGAATCGATGCCTACCAGGTTGAAGTGGAGGTGGACATTACATCGGGACTGCCCACGTTCACCACTGTTGGACTCCCGGAAACCGCCGTTAAAGAAAGCAAGGAGCGCGTTAAATCGGCGGTTAACAACTCCGGCTACCGGTTTCCGGACGACAGAATCACCGTCAATCTGGCCCCGGCGGATATCAAAAAAGAGGGAACCGGATTTGACCTGCCCATCGCCCTGGGCATCTTAGCGGCCACCGGCGTTATCCCCAAAGAATCGCTTTCTGAATATCTGATCCTGGGTGAACTCTCGCTGGACGGCCGCATCAAGGCGGTCAAAGGATCGCTGCCCATGGCCCTGGCCGCAAAAACAGCCGGTTATCCGGCCATCATCGTACCGTTTGATAATAGACGCGAAGCATCGGTGGTGCAGGATATCGCTGTGTTGCCGGCCAAAACCCTCTCCCAGATTGTGGGCTTTTTAAGGGGATTTTCACAGATAGAACCGGAACATACGGATATCTCTGCATTATTCTCGTCAGATGGTCATTATGAAATCGATTATGCCGAAGTTATGGGACAGGAACATGCCAAGCGCGCCCTTGAAATCGCAGCCGCCGGAGGTCACAATCTGGTCATGATCGGCCCGCCCGGTTCCGGAAAAACCATGCTGGCCAAACGATTGCCCACCATCCTGCCGCCCATCAGCTTCGAGGAAGCCATGGAGACCACCAAGATATTTAGCGTCGTTGGGCTGCTGTCCCGCGGACAGGCCCTGGTCACCGCAAGACCGTTCCGCTCACCCCACCACACCATATCCGATGCCGGGTTGATCGGCGGCGGCCATGTCCCCCGGCCCGGTGAGGTCAGTCTGGCCCACAACGGGGTGCTTTTTTTAGATGAGCTGCCCGAATTTAAAAAACACGTGCTGGAGGTTTTGCGTCAGCCCATCGAAGATTTGAAGGTGACTATTTCCCGGGCGGCGTCCACCCTGACCTATCCTTCCAATTTTATGCTGGTGGCCGCTATGAACCCGTGTCCCTGCGGCTATTTATCAGACACCAAACATGAATGCCGCTGTACGCACACCCAGATCCGACGCTATCGGTCCAAAATTTCCGGGCCGCTGCTGGATCGTATTGATATGCATGTGGAGGTGCCTGCGGTGCCATACAAAGACCTGATGCAGGACCATCTTGCAGAAGGTTCTGAAATCATTCGTAAACGGGTTGCCGCCGCCCGTGAAATCCAGTCTAACAGATTATCCCGGACCCAAATTTTCTGCAACGCCCAGATGAGCAGCCGCCACATTAAGAAACACTGTCAGGTCGACGACGCTTCCTGCCGCCTGCTGGAGTCCGCCATCGACAAGCTGGGGCTTTCCGCCCGGGCTTACAACCGCATCTTAAAGATCGCCCGCACCATTGCCGATTTGGAAAAATCGGCCGGTATCACCGTCGCCCACATCTCCGAAGCCATCCAGTATCGCAACCTGGACCGCGGTAAGCAAATAAGATAAAACGCTTATATCAATTCCTCAAAAAAGAAAGTCGTATACAAAATGTTGTGTACGACTCTCTTACTTTAAATTTGTTTTCGCTTACATGTAATTTTGAAAAATTTCAGATTGCCTCAGGCGCTAACTCCTGTGCTTCATAGATTTCAGTGAAGGGAATGTTCGCACGTTCGTTAACTTCTTTTACAGCATCAGCACTGGGTGCATCAAAATAACAGTGGGTCTGTTCTGTTTTTGGGATAAAAAAACTTCGTAGCCACCTGACAGGCGTGCCTTCATCGGTCATTTCATCTGCGCAGGACTTTGCTCTCATCCCCGCGCTCGTTAAAGCGTCGGGTGTGATACCCGGTAAATGTCGGGTTACAACATAACATGCCATGATAAACCTCCTTTCATGTTTCCTCAGGCTTAAAAGGTTCCAGTAACGCAAGCAAATCTTCGCGTTTAATACGAAGTGCCCGCTCTCCTGCAAGGCGCAACGCCGACAATTTTCCCGTACGAATATAACCCCGAATGGTTTGAACATGCACACCTAAAAATTCTGCGGCCTCATCCGGACTAAAAAACTGCTTTTCACTGACGTCAACCATTGACTTAGCGCCGGCCGCAATTTTCGAATCCATCAGTGTTTTTTCCGATGAAAAAAATTGCCAGTCGGACAGTGCCACTCGCCACTCTCTACCAGAGAAGCCATATTTTTCTTTTAATTGGACCATCAGTCCACTATTTTCATCCGCAAACGCGACTAAAAAATGGACAAGTTCTACTTTTGGAGAGTTGTCTTTCCGGGCGATACAGGCTGCCTTTTCAAATAGAGCGTTTGCAGAGGAGCTGTACTTTACTTTTTGGCTGCTACTATTTCCAGGATCCTCCTTAAAACCGTCTCTTGAAATCTCTTCAAAATCTTCCAGATCAATGGTCAGCTGACCAATCTGAACGATATCAAAGCGAGAAATCACCTGAAGAATACCCACTAAAAGGTCATCCTTATTAACCTTTGCGCTCTTCCGGTACTTGGCGTGTTTGATGGCGGCTTTAGTCGCTTTCGATACAAGATGTTCCATTATGAACTATTTTATTATAATTAATTATCATTAATACTATCTTATAATCATATTAAATATGATTATGTCAAGGGAAAAATCAGCATTTTGGATTTCATCAAAATCAATCTCATCCTCAAGCACAAAAGTGATGCAACCATCAGTGGCAAGCTATCTTGATAGATGCTGTATTATAGGGGATTTCAAAAGTGTTTTTATGTTGGAAACATATAGAATTTTGGAAGGGTAGATGTAACGCACCTCAATTGCAAACAGGTCGGAATCAACTACAGATTGCTATTGTTTTTCTGAATGTTCACGAAGAAGCTGGAAAATTTCCGGGGGGACGTTATTTCCCAACTTTTGTGATTTATAGAAATCGTCCAATGCGTTCTCGTAATCTTTTATGTAATAATAGACAACTCCTCGAGTGTAATAAGCATCCGCATGCCCTGGGTTTATCTCTATCGCCTTGGTGAAATCAGAGATGGCCATATCATACTGGCCATTTTTCTTATGGGCATTCCCCCGATGGTAGTAGACCTCCGCATCTTCTTTTGTCCCGTGAGTCGCTGCACATCCAATGAAAAAAGTTAGTATAAAAAATATTAAAAAGATGATCCGAAAGTATAATTTCATGACCCACCTCCCCATAATCATTACAGGATCAATGTAAATTTTGAGTGTGATTTAACTTCTTTTTATCTTTATAACATTCTATCGTCAAGCACTGATACATTGAGCGTACATGGATTGGGAAAAAATTACGGATTGGAAAGGGATATCACGATGATAATGGATATAATAGGAGAGCTGCATCAGGCAAGCATCATTTTCAAACAGGATGCTTTGGGGGAGGTCGGTCACGTGTATCGGGAAAC
>JASFIU010000013.1:0-27481 GCA_050122495.1 Desulfobacterales bacterium
TGGTTTCAAAACCACTTCTAAACAATACCCCTTTCCAACCTGATTCACCGCTCAATACCAATGGCAGATCAACAGTTGCAAAAACAAAAAGATCCTTCTCTTTATCATCTGCCGCCTCAAAGCATCGAGGCTGAGGAATCCCTTCTGAGCGCGATACTGGTCGAGAACAACACCTTGCTTGATGTGGTTGAGATTCTCTCTGCCGATGATTTCTATCGAACGGCGCATCAGAAGATCTTCGCAGCCATCATCGATTTATTCGATAACGGCGAACCCGTTGACTTGGTGACATTGGCCAACAATTTAAAAGAAAGAGGCCACATCGAAGCGGTCGGCGGGGCCAGCTATCTGGCGCAACTTGTTGACGCGGTGCCCTTGGCCGTTAATGCCCAACATTATGCTAAAATTATCGCCGACAAGGCATCTTTAAGACGCTTAATCGAAAAAACCAATGCAATCGCCAAGCGCTGCTATGACGACCGCGGCAATGTCGACGATATTATTGACTTTGCAGAAGCATCGATCTTTGAAATTTCAGAAAGAAAGTCAAGCCAGTCATTTTACCCGCTCAGCCGACTCATCATCGGCAATATCGAAACACTCGAGGAAAACCAGGGTAACAAAAGCCTGGTGACCGGCGTCCCTATGGGTTTTGGACAGCTGGACAACCTGACCTCCGGATTGCAGAAATCGGATCTGATTATCCTGGCAGCCCGTCCGAGTATGGGTAAAACAGCACTGGCTTTGAATATTGCCAGGAACGCAGCCATTGATGCAAATATCCCTGTGGCCGTATTTTCCCTGGAGATGTCAAAAGAACAATTATCGCTACGGATGCTCTGCGCTGAGGCCCGTCTGGATTCTTCCCGTTTGCGAGGTGGGTTTTTCAGTATGGATGACTGGCATCGGCTTACAGATGCAGCCGGCGTCTTATCCGATTCTCCGATTTATATTGATGACACGCCCAGCATTTCCGCAATGGAAATACGGGCCAAAGCCCGCCGGCTTAAAATGGACAAAAATATCGGGTTGATCATCATCGACTATCTGCAGTTAATGAAGTCACGGGGAGGCGCGGAACGCAGGGATCTTGAAATCTCGGAAATGTCGCGAGCATTGAAAGCCTTGGCAAAGGAGCTTGAGCTACCGGTTTTGGCCATTTCCCAGCTCAACCGAATGCTTGAACAACGTAATGATAAGCGTCCCAAGCTTTCCGATCTGAGAGAATCCGGCGCCCTCGAGCAGGATGCCGATGTGGTCGCTTTTATATACAGAGACGAAGTATATAATCAGGAAGAAAATAATCCCCAAAAAGGAATGGCAGAAATCATATTGGCCAAGCAACGCAACGGTCCCACCGGAAGAGTCATCCTTACGTTCCTTGATGCTTACACCCGCTTTGAAAACCTGGCGCCCGAAGAGATGGTGGATAATCTTTAGCGTTGCGCTCCAAAAGTAATTTACAAAACAGGGATTGATTTTATCGATCTTCTTTTCAAAAAAATGTGTTTAAATCCCAAATTTCAAACACCAAATTACAAATAAATCTCAATTTTCAATGACCTAAAAGGTTTGTAATTTTGAATTTTGGTTATTGTGATTTGTTTGCGATTTGTGTTTTGGAATTTGGGATTTAATAATTTTGGGTGCATGGAATTTTCTTAATTAAAAAACGCGTATGTACTTTCAACTCCCTACACTTGCAACCCATACTGAACTGGCTTATTATCTAGACTGTATAAGACGATGAAAAAGCTTTTTGGAAATACCGCCGGCCTTAAGGCTAACCAGATCCGGCGACTTGAGAATTTTTACCGCCGACGCATTCAGCCCCAATTCTTAATCAGTTACGAACTGACACGTGACCTGAGCAGTCTTTCCCATGAAATCCGCCGCCAGATTGGACTGCTGGTTAACCGCCAGGGCAAAGTGGCGTTTGTGATCGTGGGTGACAGCAAGAAGATTGTGATCCCGCCAATCAGTGATTACCGGGCCGCCCCGGGGCGCTTGAAAGGGTTGCGCTGCATTCACACGCATTTAACGGAAGAACCCCTGAGCAAAGACGATCTTACCGACCTGGCATTATTGAGACTTGATATGATGGCAGCCGTGGTAAATGGTGAAAATGGCATGCCCGCAAAGGTTTACGTGGGCCACATTCTGCCGAGAACGTCTGCTGGCAGTTCTTATCAGATCCTGCCGCCCCTGCCCCCATCTCAACTCGATATTGACTGTCTATCAACGATCCAGGCCTTGGAAGATGAGCTCGCCCGTGTCAGCAAAGGGGTCAAAGCAGATTCCGGCATGGAGCGGGCATTGCTCGTGGATGTATCTGCAGGGGAAAAGCAAAATACCGTCGAACCCCTATCGGAGTTGAAATCGCTGGCAAAATCCGGTGGCATTGAAGTCATCGGTACCGTCTCGCAGCAGCCCGGCCGCCATAAGACCAAATTTTTTATCGGTCCCGGGAAGCTTCAGGATCTGGCCATCCTGGCGTTGCAGGAGGCGGCAACCGTTATCATATTTAACCAGGAATTAAGCCCATCCCAGATACGGTCCATAACCGATCAAATCGAGCTCAAGGTCATCGATCGAACTCAATTAATTCTGGACATTTTCGCACAACGCGCTCAAACACGTGAGGGTAAATTACAAGTCGAGCTGGCTCAATTGAAATATTTGCTGCCACGTTTAATCCTTAAAAATACGGCCATGTCCCGGTTAACCGGCGGAATTGGCGGCCGCGGTCCGGGTGAAACAAAACTGGAAATCAACCGACGACGTGCCCGAGATCGCATTGTGCGGCTTGAAAAAGAATTATCGGCGGTCCGCAAACAACGTAAACAACAAAGAGCACTGCGCCAGAAAAAAGGATTGTCTGTTATTTCTATTATTGGCTATACCAATGCCGGCAAGTCCACCTTGCTGAACACATTGACCAAGAGCGATGTTCTGGCAGAAAGCCGGCTGTTTGCAACCCTGGATCCGTCCAGCCGCCGATTAAAATTTCCGAGAGATACCGAGGTCATCGTCACCGACACGGTCGGATTTATTAAGGATCTGCCCAAGGACCTCCTGGTTGCTTTTCGAGCAACCCTCGAGGAGCTTGAAAATGCCGATCTTTTGCTCCACGTTATTGATATCAGCAATCCGCAGTATTCAGCGCAAATCGAATCGGTTGAAGCAATTCTTTCCGATCTTAACCTACAGCACACCGCTTCCATTCGGGTGCTCAACAAAATGGATCTTGTAGATCCGGTTGTCATTCAAAACATAAGTCGCGCTCTCAGGGGCACTGCGGTCTCGGCCAAAGACAAATCGACCCTGATGCCACTAATCCAGCAGATGGAATCAGCAATAGAAGATGTCCGTCGTCCTTAGGTGGTTTTCGGTTGCTTTTATATTTTGAACATCAACTTTAGAAGGTGATCCTTATGGACATTGAACATGCAATGCGGGTGGGAATCGAAGCGGCCTATGCGGGTGCCCAGGTGGTACGGGATCGATTTGGCAATCTATCTCAGGTTCATAAAAAAGGCGCCTTTAATCTGCTGACCGAAGCGGATACTGAATCCGAAAAGAACATTATAACGACCATTCGCAAAGCATTTCCGGACCATGCCATTTTAGCCGAGGAAAGCGGCGCGACTGAAGGAACCGGAGAATATCGATGGCTGATTGATCCGCTGGATGGAACCACGAATTTTGCGCATCAGCTGCCGATTTTCGCGGTTTCGATCGCCCTGACCGTTGACACTGAAATTATTCTCGGGTTGGTACTCAATCCCATGGATGGGGAGCTTTTCTCAGCTATATCCGGGCGGGGCGCAGAGCTGAATGGCAAACCCATCAAGGTGTCAGCCACTGAATCGGTCCGCGAAAGCTTGCTGGTAACCGGATTCCCATATAACTTCAGCGAGATCGAGAAACCGTTAATGCGGCGATTCACGGTTTGTCAGAATGCGTCCCAGGGCGTCCGCAGGCTCGGCTCTGCGGCCCTTGACCTTTGCTACGTGGCATGCGGGCGATTCGATGGATTCTGGGAACAGAACCTCAACCCATGGGACACGGCCGCCGGCGTCGTGATTGCAAACGAAGCCGCAGCCGTGGTTACCAATTTTTCAAACAAACAATTTTGCGTTGATCATAATGAGATCTTAGTCACCAACGGCAAAATCCACAAGGAAATGCTGGAATTGTTAAGGCTCAAGTGACTAGAGTGCCTAAAGTGAGCTAAAGTGACTAAAGTTGTGGAATTCTGTCATTTAAAACGATGGAGCAAAGCGACACCTTAACTTTAGTCACTTAAAACTTTAGTTCACTTTAGGCACTTATTTTTTAGAATTTTCCAGATTCTAGCTTCTGATGAAAAAAATCGACCTGCTTCTGAATCGAACTATTTTCCTTTAATCCCCGTTCAATACAGTGAATCGAATGGAGGGCGGTGGCATGGTATCGGTTGAAAGCCTTGCCGATAGTCTGCAGGGGTGCATCTGTGTAACGACGCGATAGATAGATCGCCATTTGTCTCGGTCTGACAAAACATTGTTTGCGAGAACGTGAAACAATATCTTTCAGGGAACAATTATAATATTTGCAAACCAATTTCTTGATGAGATCAATGGTTATCTTTTTACGCTGACGGACGATGTTTTTGACGACGCTTTCAGCCAGATTCAGATCGATCGTAGCGCCCATTAGAGAAGATTTGGCCGCAACACCATTGAGGCCGCTTTCAAGCTGCCTGACGTCCTCAGTCAACTCTCCGGCCAGGTAGTTAATGACATCGTCGGGCATATGATACCGGTTGAGGCGGGCTTTTTTTTGTAAGATTCGCACCCGGGTCCTGAAATTCGGCGGCTCGATGTTGGAAATCAGACTGCAGGACAGACGCGATCGCAGTTTATCATTTAATTTTGGAATATCGCCGGGCAGGTAGCAACTTGAGAAAATAATTCGCTTGCCGGCCTCAAACAGAGAGTCCAATGTCAGTGCCAATTCGACCTGGGTTCTTTCTTTGCCGCTAAGATAATGAATATCTTCAAGCAGCAGGACGTCGCAATATTTTCTGTATTTTCCCTTAAATTTGCTGATCGAATCCTGACGAAAGGCTTGGACCATCTCATTGCTGAAGTCTTCCGCGGTAATATAATAGACCCGTTCATCGGGATATTTTGATAAAACATGATGCCCGATAGCCTGGGAAAGATGGCTTTTGCCCATGCCGGTCTTGGAAAGCAGCAGCAACGCATTTTGCTGGCGTTCGCTACCGGAAGCCAGTGAAAGGGAGGCTGAGTAGGCAAAATCATTGCCGGCGCCCACTACGAAATGATCAAAGGTGAAATCCTTTCTAAAGAATCGTCCCCTGTGCGGACGGATTGAGTCGTTTAGAAGCGGTAGCTGATTGTTATGACGCTTTTTTGATTCCGAGGATTGCTTGCTTTTACCGCCGATAGCAAAAGACAGGTTGCATGCCCCACCGTTTTGTCGGTTAAGCTCCGCTGCGATCAATTCACCATAAAGATCGTGCACGCGTTTTTTAGAAAAGAAATTCGGGCACAATAAAATCCAGTCATCATTGTCGCCTTTTTCCAATTCCAAAGGTTCGATCCACATTTGAAAACTGTGTTTGGGAATCCGACCCCTGATTGCGGACTTAATCTTTTTCCAGACAGTTTCCATCGACTTTTGCATAATAGGTCTTAATACAAAACCAGTAATAGTACAGTTTTAGAAGAAATTATGTGAAAATATTATGAAGCTAAACGGTTCGGAAGGTTTAATATAGACTATCGAAAAACTTGAAAAACAGGAGCTTGTTTAAAGCATGAGACAGATTCAGTCAAGCCTGATAAAGGCCGTTTTAGTGTGCATTACAAAGTTGTTTTGAACAATCTATATATAGCTGTTTTTATTTAAGTAAATTTACTACTGTCGACAAGTATCTTTAAATACGACCTTTTCTGAAAAAGACATATGTTTAAGTATTTTAAGTATATCCATCTTACGCGCCCAGTTATAAACAAGAAAGTATTCTCCCAAAAACTCCTATTTTCTTAAATTATCTTTGATTTTTAAAATAATAAAACAGGTTTTTTTTTAAAAAGGCCTAAACGTAGAGTTATCAAGGCTTAACGGCAACTCACAAAAATTTGTTTGAATTTTTTTTTTGTGGCCTGTAAACTCAAGACAAAAATACATGCCAATGATATCTGATAAAATAATAATTCGCGGCGCCAGACAGCATAATTTAAAGAATATCGACGTCGAACTGCCACGCGACAAATTGGTCGTCATCACGGGTCTATCCGGATCAGGGAAATCAACACTTGCCTTTGACACCCTATATGCCGAGGGGCAGCGCCGCTATGTTGAATCTCTTTCCACCTATGCGCGACAATTTTTAGAACGCTTGGAAAAACCCGATGTGGATCTGATTGCCGGCCTGTCACCGGCGATTGCCATTGAACAAAACACCGCCGGACACAACCCGCGCTCAACCGTCGGGACGGTTACCGAAATCTATGATTATTTACGCCTGCTGTTCGCCCGGGTCGGCACCCCGCATTGTCACCGCTGCGGCCAGAAGATCACCTCCCAGACCCTCGATCAGATTGTCGACCATACAATGGCAATGGAAGAAAATACACGGCTTATTATTTTATCTCCTTTAATTTCAGATCAGAAAGGAACCCACGAAAAGCTTATCAAACGCTTGAAAAAAGACGGGTTCGCACGGGTTCGCGTAGACGGAGAGATGACTGATATCGAAGCGGTTGAGATCCTGGACAAAAACAAAAAACATTCGATCGATGTTGTCGTCGATCGGCTCATACTTAAAAAAAAGGTAAAAAATCGTCTGGCCGATTCACTGGAGCTGGCCTTGGCTCAATCCAATGGATTGGTTACCATAGATGTCCCGGGTCATGAACCGATCCTGTTTAACGAAAAGGCTGCTTGCACCAAATGCGGAATCAGCTATCCTGAATTTACGCCGGCCAGCTTTTCATTTAATTCGCCCCAGGGCGCCTGCCCGCATTGTGATGGGCTGGGATCTACGACCGAATTTGATCCGGCGCTTATCGTTCCAAATCCGGAACTCTCGTTAAGAGAAGGCGCCATCGCTCCGTGGGCCAATCGAAATAGTGTACATTTCATCGAGTTTATTGATGCGCTCACCGCTCAATATGGCGTTGATATTTTCACTGCCTACAAGGACCTTCCCCAGGAATTCAAACAGGTCCTGCTTTTCGGTTCAGGCGATAAGCTGATTACCTTTTACTTTGAACGCGGCGACCGGCGGATCCGCTATCAGAAACCGTTTGAAGGCGTGATTCCGAATTTGAAACGTCGGTACCGGGAAACCGATTCGAACTGGTCGCGAGAAGAAATCGGGCGCTATATGAATTTTCAGCCATGTCCGGACTGCAAAGGTGAAAAATTAAATCAGGCCAGCCGATCCGTCAAAGTGGGCGGCCTGACCATTTCGCAGCTAACCGCCTTTTCCATAGCGAAAATCCGCAGCTATTTTCTGGATTTAAGACTGGAAGGCAAAAAAGAAATCATCGCGCGACGCATTTTAAGGGAGATTGTTGAACGTCTGGGTTTCCTCGATAATGTCGGGCTTTCCTACCTGACCCTGGACCGATCCGCCCAATCCCTTTCAGGCGGTGAAAGTCAGCGGATTCGGCTGGCGACCCAGATCGGATCAAAATTAACCGGTGTGCTTTATGTGTTGGATGAGCCGAGTATCGGCCTTCACCGGCGCGATAATCGGCGTTTGCTGGAAACCCTTTTGCAGATGCGCGACTTGGGCAATACGGTACTGGTCGTCGAACATGATGAGGAGACGATTCGGGCCGCGGATTATGTAATTGATATGGGCCCCGGGGCCGGCATCAATGGCGGTGAGGTTATCTTCGCCGGCCTGCCTTCAGAACTAACCGCCCAGGAGGCATCGCTGACCGGTCAGTATTTAAGCGGACACAAACGAATCGCTGTCCCCCCGGCGAGGCGTTCAAATCCGGGGCCGCATATTTTAATTGAAGCCGCATCGGCCAACAACCTTAAGGATATCGATGTTAAATTTCCATTGAGCCGCTTTATCTGTGTTACCGGCGTTTCCGGTTCCGGCAAATCAACGCTTGTTTTGGAGACACTTTACAAAGCCCTCATGCAAAAGCTCCACTATGCCAGGATACCGGCAGGCGCGCACAGACAGATACAGGGCCCTGAGCACATTGATAAGGTGATCCATATTGATCAGGGCCCGATCGGAAGAACACCCCGCTCCAACCCGGGCACCTATACCGGTGCCTTTACCCATATCCGCGAACGCTTTGCCCAGACACCCGAAGCCAGGATGCGCGGGTACAAACCGGGCCGCTTTAGTTTCAATGTCAAGGGCGGACGATGTGAAGCCTGCCAGGGTGACGGCATCATAAAAATCGAGATGCATTTCTTACCCGATGTATACGTGACCTGTGATGTCTGTCACGGCAAACGTTACAATCGTGAAACTTTAGAAGCCCGGTATAAAGGCAAAACAATTGCAGAAGTACTCGATATGACCGTTAACCAGGCCCTGGATTTTTTTGGCAAGGTCCGCAAAATAAGATCTATCCTGCAGACGCTGGTCGATGTCGGCCTGGGATATGTCCAAATCGGACAACCGGCCCCGACACTTTCCGGGGGTGAAGCCCAACGCATAAAACTTTCAAGGGAACTCAGTAAAAAGGGCACCGGCAAAACAATTTACATTCTGGACGAGCCCACCACCGGCTTACATGCCGATGATATTCAGAAGCTCCTCAATGTACTCAACCAGCTTGTGGAACAGGGCAATACGGTGGTTGTCATCGAGCATAATTTGGATGTCATTAAAACGGCCGATTATATCATCGATCTGGGTCCCGAGGGGGGGGATGAGGGCGGCTATATTGTCGGCAGCGGCACTCCTGAGGAAATTGCTGAAAATAAAAAATCCTATACAGGACGGTTTTTAAAAGAAGTACTTTAATTTCGGAATTAGGCTTCTGTTTCGAGGAAAAACTCGTATGCGGCTTCAATTTCATCGGTCAGGCCCGAATACCAGTCTCCCACATCTTCCATCATATCCATTATAAATTTGACCACAACCGGATGTATTTTGCCTATATCGAGCCGTAACTCCTTATCAACATCGTAACAGTTGACGATGATATTGGCCAGATAGACAGTCTGGACAAAATTTGCATTCTTGCTTTCGGGCTTAAACTCATGGTGCCATCGAATCGCTTCAACCAGTCCGGCAGGGAGCTGCCACTTGGCAGCCAGGTGGGCACCGATTCTGGTATGGTCGGTGGACAGCTCTTTTTGCTCCGCCTCAAAAAAGGTTATGTGTTCATTCTGTAAAGTCACCCAGACTTTTTCAAACAGTTCATGAAAATATTGCGCCAGGATTACTTTGCCGACATCGTGCAGCAGCCCCCCGACAAAACAATTATCAGGGGATTCCTTTTTAGAAAGCTGCGCAATATTTTTACTGGTAACCGCAACTGCCAGGGAGTGTTTCCAGAACTGGCTAATATCAAAATCCATCAGCGCCACACGCTTGGAAAAGGTATTGATGATCGAAAGTGAAACAATGGCGTTTCTAACCGAATTGTAGCCCAGCAGGACAATCGCATTGCGCAGATCACTAATTTTAGTTTTAAATCCATAAAAAGCAGAATTCACCAGCTTTAATATTTTTAATGTAATGGCCTGATCTTTCTCTATGGTATCACAAACCGTCTTAATTGAGGTGTCCGGATCCTGCAGATATTTATTTAATTCGATAACGATAGTGGGAAGGGTCGGAATATCTTCAATCTGATCAAGTTTTTTTAATAATTGCTGTTCATCCATAGAGATTCTCCTAAAAAATTTCCATTCCGCAACCGCTATTGCCGACTTTACATTTAAGTATATAATAATTTTATAAAAATTGAAAGTGCCAGGTGAAATTTAGGCAATTATTCAAACGCTTTAACCGGCATAGTCGTTCGGATCCCTTGATATCTGGAGCCTTAGGCCGGATAGGTAAAAAAAAACGGGGCTGAACCGGAAATCCGGATAGCCCCGTTTTTGAGGTATAAAGCGTTAAAAAGGCTGTCTGTTAGCCACCTTGCGCAAACAGTGCGGCAATCGATCCGGCCTGCGGATGGGCAAAGATAAGAATCAGTGCCACGACCAGCGCGTAAATACACAGTGATTCAATCAGCGCCAGTCCGATAATCATCGTAACGGTCACTTTACCCGAAGATTCCGGATTTCTGGCAATACCCTCAACAGCTGATCGCAACCCAATACCCTGGGCGATACCGCAGCCAAATGCCGCAATTGCAATCCCGAAACCAGCAGCCGTTGCACAGGCGATAAAGAACTCTAATGCTTTTGTTTCCATACTATAGCCTACCTCCTTTTCTGGATATATAGTTGGGCTTCTTCCAAAGTCCCATTAACAGCTAATTAAAAGTGATCTAAAGTGACTAAAGTGAGCTAAATTGACTAAAGTTCGAGCGACACATTAACTTTAGTCACTCCAAACTTTAGTTCACTCTAGTCACTATTTCTAATGTGCTTCTTCCATGGCGCCGGCAAAATAAATAATCGATAACAGAAAAAACACGAAAGCCTGCAGCAGGGCAACAAAAATACCCAGTGCCATTATGGGCAGTGGCGCAAAAGCGGCCCCGGCCAGCAAAAAAAGGATCCCCAGCACCAGTTCATGGCCGGTTATATTCCCAAACAGGCGAATGGAAAGGGACAGGATCCTTGCCAAATGGCCAATGAGTTCAATGATAAATATCAAGGGGCTCAGCCACCAGACCGGCCCCAAAAAATGCTTGATATACTTGGTGCCATGGTATTTGACCCCGATCACATGGGTGAAGATAACAACCGTAAGGGCGCAGGAAGCGGTGGTGTTAATACTGGCAGTCGGTGGGAAAAAACCGGGAATCAAGCCCAGTAGATTGCAGGTCGCAATGTAAAGAAATACCGTGGCAATAAGCGGAAAAAACTTGCGGCCCTCTTCACCGGTGATATCGACCATAAATTCTTCCATCCCTGAAATAATGATTTCAAATACATTTTGTGCTTTTGACGGAATCATGTCGATTTTGCGCACAGCCAGGAACGCAAAAACAATCAGCAGAATCATCACAAACCAGGAGTAAATCACCCAGGGATAAGCATGGGCAAAATGGCCGAATCCGATCAGCTCAAAAAATTTGACAATGAATAGATAGGGATGTTCCATCCTTAGACTGCCTCCTCAAAGATTAGTTTTTTAACTTCGCAGATCGTCGCAAGTATGATGCTGAACACCACAATAGAGAGCCCGACGACCAGACCGACTGGGTGAACAATTTTACCGATAATCAGCAAAAAAATGATAAAGCCGCTCGCTAAAAAGCGAAGGTAATATTTAGCTAAAACCAGGTTATGGGACGCCAGGTGGGGCGGTGTCAGGGCCTTTTTCAAGGTTTTGGCCAGCAACTGAAAATTAATGGTAACCAGCAGCCCGCCAAAAAGAATCCCCCAGGCAACACTCAGGGGGAAAAAAGCAAATCCGAGGGCAGTTGCGGAAGCACACAAAATCCAGTTGCTGCGGGTCACAAATCTAATGATGCGTTGTTGGATTTCCAAGTCGATTTCCCTGCTTAGAATTTTCTGGCTTTTCGTATTGCGATGCCAATATTTCTGAAAGCCGCAACAATCCCCAGTACCAGAAAGATAAGGGTGCACCATGGTGATGTTTCAAAATACCGATCGAGCAAAACCCCCACCGCCAGACCGATAAATATCGCCAGTGCTACAGACAGGCCCAGACTGCTGTGGTACGCCAGTTCCTTTAAAGCGCGTTTGGTATCTTTTTTCATAAATACAGCACCTTCCATCTCTGCAGGAAGGCCCTTACCACGCCCGTCTGAAGAGTGTGGACCTAACACAGGATAATACACAAGTCAACGCAAATTTTACCTACCTACATTTTTTATAACTGGGTGAAAATATTGGGTACCATATGAGGCATATGCGATTTACTTCAATCCTGGAATAATGGAATGGTGGAACAATGGAATATTGGGTTTTAAAGGAAATTATCTATTTTAGATATTGTCGCTTAAATGAATTCTCCCATTTATCCAATATTGCAGTATCCCAAAGCCCATTCTTCCAGTAATCCAGTATTCCATCATTCCAATTGCTGCATCACCCTCATCGATCTGGCCTCAGATTACGACTAAATTTCGATGGCCTTGATATCGAACACCGGTCCGTCCAGACAGGCATGCAAATACGTGTCGGTATGATTTCGCCGGACAACCGCACACCCCAGGCAGGCGCCCATGCCGCAGGCCATCATGGTTTCAATTGAAACCTGACAGGGAACCCTGTGTTTGTCGGCAATACCGGCGACGCAGGCCAGCATTTCCAGGGGGCCGCAGGCATAAATGATATCCGGTTTATTTTCAGCCATTGCGTCATCGAGCGGATCTGTCACCAGACAATGGTCGCCCGAGCTTCCATCATCGGTCGTGGTGTACACCGGCACGCCCAGGGTTGAAAATTCCGGCAGGCACAAAAGATCCGCTTTTGACCTTCCACCCAGAAAAACCTGAACATCCGGGCGGTCGCGGATTTGTTCCTGCAGGTATTCTACTAGAAAAATCATCGGGGCGACTCCGATGCCGCCGGCAACTATTTTTATTGGCCCGACTTTACCCGGAATGGTAAACCCTTTGCCAAGCGGTCCCGTCAAATCTAAATCATCTCCCGGCTGCCTGAGAGACAGTGCCCGGGTTCCTTTGCCGACCACTTTGTAAAGCAGCTCGATACCGGAAGCGGCGCCGTCTTTTTTGATTACCCGATGAATCGAAAACGGACGCGGGAGCAACGGATCGATCTGGCCGGTTAAACGAACCATGACAAATTGGCCGGGAGTTGCCTCCGCATAGTGCGGATCGCAGCTGACCCGGATTCGAAAGTATCCGGGGCCTGCCGGTGTGTTTGACACCACCTGAGCTCTTCTTTGTATGATGTTAGCCATATTTAATCCTTCAACCCTGTATGGAGTGCTTTTTGCAAATATTTTGAGGTCAGCTGCAATTTGGCTAAATCCGCCTCCCACCGCTATAGAACAATTGGAAGTGGTTTCATACAGGCGCAGAAGCCGTCGGGGTTATCCCGATCACCGCTGCAAACCTGCCGGTGCGCCCTTCTCCACGATAAGAGAAAAACGTCTTGGTGTTGCATTTGGTGCACATCCGACTGGTTTCGATATTTTCAGCGCGCACCCCGGCATCGGTAAGCTGATCCCGGCTCAGGGCCCAAAAGTCAAAGTGGTCATCAGCCGATTTGTAGCGCCAGAAGATTCGGGGTATCTCCTTTCGATAGTTAACGAATTCCGCACAGCACGGCCCAAGGGATGGTCCGATGCCGGCAACAATATGAGCGCTGTCGCATTTAAAGTCTTTTATCATAATCCCCAACGTACGACCCAGAATATTTTTAATGCTGCCCCGCCATCCCGAGTGCACATTGGCAACCACTTGCCGACCCGGATCGTATAAGAGGATGGATTGACAATCTGCCAGCTGGGTGGTTAAAAATTTTCCGGAAACATTGGTTACGAGGGCATCACCGGTTCCGATAGCCCGCTGAATACCATCATAAGAATGGATATTCTTGTGATTCAATATGACAACCTGGTCACCGTGAACCTGTTTTACAAAGACCAGATCCCGACCCTCAACAACCCGGCAGACCAGATTTCGATTTTTCCGGATGTGCTCGGCCGCATCGCCCAGGTCAAAACTGATATTTAAACTTTCAAAATCGCCCGTGCTGTACCCGCAATGACGTGTAAAAATTCCATGATGAATTGTCGGATATTTTCGCAGGTGTTCAAATTGATAAAACGACACACCGTTTTTGCTCACAAAATTCACATTTATATCCTCGGTAACGGATTCTCTCCTAATGTCATAATCCGTTTTACAAATAAATTATTAGGTGTCAGGTGTCAGTGTTCAGGTGTCAGCAAACAGATTCTGCTTGGCTTCCTGACACCTGACACCCGACACCTGAAACCTAATTTGCCGAAGGCAACGACAGTTACATCGCCCGCGCCACCGTCAGAACGTCGACTCGCTCAGCTCCTGCTTTTAGCAGGACCCGTGCGCATTCATTTGCTGTCGCGCCGGTGGTGTAAACATCATCAACCAGCAAGACTTTTTTAGCAATAACTTTCTCGGGCATCTGGACAGCAAAGGCACCTTTTATGTTCTTCAGGCGCTGTCGGCGGCCAAGTCCGGTCTGCGATAGGGTCGCTGTGTCTCTGATAAGGACAGCCGTGTTTACAGGAATGTCAAACCCGTTGCCAACCATTGGAACGGATTCCGATTTCCAACTGCGAATCAATAAATAGGACTGATTAAAACCGCGCTTGCGAAATTTTTTGGCATGCAAGGGTACCGGCAAAATCAAATCGATCTCTTGCGGGTCCCAATATCGCACAAAGGCGTCGCGCAGCAGCCCGCCGAGAGGCCCGGCCAGCTGAATTTTTTCTGCGTATTTGAAGCGGTGCACAACGGCCATCAATTGAGGATCATAAGCCACTGCAGCGCGCGCGATTCTGAATTCTTTCGGCTGAATAATGCAGTCCCCACAAAGATGATCCCGGCCTTGACGGCTTTTAAACATAATCCCGCAACAGCTGCAAATCGGTGATGCAATTTCCGTAAAAGAGCGGACGCAATCCGGGCAACAATAAGCGGCCGGCAACGGATTGGATTGTGCGAAGGTATCAGCAATCCCGGCCACTGCATTTGAGGAAGATCTTATGCGGGCGGGTTCAAAAAGTCGGCTGCACACCAAACATTTGGCCGGAAAGATGGTGTCAAGCGTAATGTTAAAAAATGACCTTGCCCAGTCAGGTGCAGCCGATTTCAGGATGCGATAAAGATGCACGCTGGGGTTTCCTCTCGATGTTGTGTTCAAAGGTTCCGAGTTACGGGTTGCGCGTTCCGGGTTACGGGTTCAGAGGTTCAGGATAAAGCCTTAAAGACCGGTTTAATTGGTTCAATTGGTTTGATTGGTTTAATTCGTTCAATGGTCCGGTTTAAAACGACCAATTCAACCAATGAAACAAATGAAACGAATCCAACAAGTCATTGCACTGGACCTTTGGAGCAAGAGGCTGACACCCGAAACCTGACACCTGACACCTATTTGTTCCCGATATAGCGCTGCCGGTACGATTCGTACATAACAATCGCCCCGGCCACCGATGCGTTAAGCGCAGCGACTTTTCCGGTCTGGGGTATGGATATCAAAAAATCGCAATTTTGCTTAACCAGGGCTCGTATTCCCTTCTCCTCCCCGCCGATGACCAGGGCGATTGCACCGGTTAAATCTGCATGATAAAGGGATTGTCCGGCGTTCTGATCCAGGCCCACAATCCACCATTCCCGCTCTTTTAGCGACCTGACAACGCGGACAAGGTTATTTACCAGCGCAACCCGAATATATTCCAGGGCACCCGCGGACACTTTGGATACGGCCGGTGAAGGGTGTGCCGAACGATCTTTCGGTATGATCACAGCGTCGATACCGGCACATACGGCGGTCCGAATAATCGCCCCCAGATTGTGCGGATCCACAATATGATCCAGTAAAAGAAGCAGCGGCGGGCGATCAGCGGATTTAGCCGCTTCTAAAAGATCGGCAACATCAACCAGCGGATAGGCCGTCACCCTGGCAGCGATGCCTTGATGAGAAACTGCACCGGCAATGGTTTGGAGCTTAGACGGACTGACTTCTTTTAAGGGCAATTTTTTACGACCCACCGCTGAGGTAATCTGCTGAATCCGTTTGGTCGGCGCCTGGTTCGAAATATAGATTTCGTGGAAGGTTCTGCGCCCGGCCCTTAAAGCCTCATAAACCGGATGAAAACCATAAAGTATTTCAGTCTTCACGTCGGGGATTGTCCGTTGTGCGATAGTTTTCAATGATGGATATCAACTCCAATACGGCTTTCGAGAGTTGATCATTAACGATTACATGATGAAATAAATCTTTTTGCTTGATTTCCTTTGCTGCATTTTTGAGTCGAACCGTAATGCTCTCCGCGCTGTCAGTAGCTCTTGCTTTTAGACGCTGCTGAAGCACCTCCAGCGATGGGGGCAGGATAAATATCGCCACACTATTCGGATAGCGGTCAAGAACTTGGCGGGTTCCCTGGACGTCTATGTCAAGAAGAATATCCCGGCCATCCGTTAAACCCGTATCCAGAAAATCGGCCGATGTGCCGTAGTAGTTCCCATGAACCAGCGCCCACTCCGCCCATTTTCCGGCGGCAATTCCACTTTCAAAATCGTGCTTTTCGATGAAATAATAGTCAACGCCATCCTGCTCACTGTCGCGGCGCTTGCGGGTCGTATGGGAAATCGAATAGAGCATATCCGGGAACCGCTGACGCACCTCGCGACAGAGGGTTGTCTTGCCGCCTCCGGAAGGAGCAGCAACAATAAACAAGTGCGCCGATTCGGACTGCATGAGGATGTCCAGTGACTCCAAATCGATTCTATGCTCAACCGCTAAAAAATCAGGTTAGCTCCTTGAGCATCGCGTAACGTTGCGAAACGGTTTCTGCCTGTATGGCCGACAGAACAATATGGTTACTGTCCATGACGATCATGGACCGGGTCCGGCGGCCATGGGTTGCATCAATAAGACGCTTATCTTCTTTGGCCTCATCTTTAAGGCGTTTCATCGGGGCGGAATTGGGAGAAACGATGGCAACGACGCGATCGGCGACCACCGAACTTCCAAATCCAATATTTAACAGCGTCTGCTCCATTATACCTCCAACTTTAAACGATCGCGCCAAGCGCAAAACGCATGGCACGCTCTGATGGGATAGCTTCCCGGGATCGGGTTTATCCTTTGCGGCTTGCACCAGGTCCCCGGACCGGGGTTATTCCACATTCTGAATTTGTTCCCGAATCTTTTCGAGTTCTGATTTTACATCGATGATTAAATAGGCCGCCTCTGCGTTGCCGATTTTGGAACCCATCGTGTTGAATTCCCGATTGAGTTCTTGCAGCAAAAAATTAAGCTTTCTTCCGGCAGGTTCAGCCGCATTCATCATCTGACCGAATTGATCCAGATGGCTTTGAGCTCGAACAATTTCTTCGGAAATATCGCTGCGATCTGCTAAGAAGGCGGCTTCCTGGGCAATCCGGGCGGGATCGAGCTCAACGCTGCCCTGGGTGAGCGCCGCCACCCGCTCTTTCAAGCGTATCTGATATTGAGGCAAAAGATCATCTGATTTTTTGCGTATCTGCTTCAGGCAGGCCTTGAGGAAATTGAGCCGCTGTTCAAAATCCTTGGCGATAAAATCCCCTTCTTTCCGACGCATCGCATCAAGATCATCGAGGGCCAACTGAATACATTTTTTTACAGCAGGCCATACCATATCTTCGTTTTCCAACTTCTCAACGGCTTTAATCAGACCGCCGGCACCGAGCAGCGTCTCGAGGGTGATATCATCTTTAAGGTCGAATTGACTTTTCAATTCCTTTAAGGCCGCAACGAGTGCCTGGGCCCTGGCAAGGTCAACCGTCAGCGCCTGGGCTTCATCAGAGCGATCATCAACCTGCACCCGGATTTCAAGCCGCCCCCTGGCCACCCGTTCGGAAATAAGTCCTTTTATTTTTTCCTCCAGGAGCTGGCATACAGGGGGAACCCGCAAAAAAATATCCAGATACCGGCTGTTATAGGATCGAATCTCGGTTTTTACCGTCAGATCATCATCGGTATTTTCTGCAGTGGCAAAAGCCGTCATGCTTTTGATCATAATCGTATTTCATCTCCAAAACGTATTTTTGCCGTACCTGATCGAGAAATTTGAGCATCGTCTCAGCGGCGTAATCGGGATAGGTCCAGGGCAACTTTTGAAAGCTACCCTTTTGATAAATCAAAGTCAAATCCGCATAAACCCCAAGACCGATATATATCCGATGGCTGAAATTTTTGCCGGATGCCAGGACAAATCTTTCAGGCAGCATATAGCCGGGATCGATATTCACCGCGCGCCTCCCACCGTGCGAAAAAGCCTGCTCAATCCGGTTGGTTGCAATCTTAATCGCGGCGAGTGCATCTTGTTCGATGAGCCGCTTAAATGCAAACACGCGTCTAACCAGGGAAGATCCCATCTCCGGTTCGTAATAGGATGTGTAATCAAAATCCATCCATGCACTCACCAGATCAATCTGGCCGAATCGGGATGAAAGTTCTAATGCCAGATTATCGATTATGGTTTTATTCTGGGTGAAAACCCCGATGACCAATTTCGCCGGTCTAGCAGTTTGCGGCTCGCTCATTTTGGTTATTGGTTATTAGTTATTAGAAGCCATCTCAAAAATGCGTTTTTATGGCTTCTAGGTTGAGCCCGTTGCCGGTTGAGCCCGTCTACCCGTATAAATTATTTTCCTTTTTTTAACTGGCTAAATCCCGCTTTCAGCGGGGCCAACCTGATTGGGGACCATCTATTTTTGAGATAGGTTCTAGTTATTAGTTGTAATTGTCACAGTCGGATAGATAATCGAGTCATTAATAACGAATAACGTATAACAAATGACAATCCAGAGCGCCAAATGAACGATTTCCCTCTTTTGAGCTTGAAACAATGGATCTGCCCTGCGGAGACTGTTAGTCCCCCAGCGGTTTGGCTTCATCGATGAGCATGATGGGGATGTCATCTCTGATTTCATAACATAACTTGCAGTTGTCACAGACAAGCCCATCCTGGGCATCATTTAGGTAAATGTTGCCCTTGCATTTCGGACAGGCCAGAATTTCCAGCAATTCTTGGCTGATGGCCATGAGATTCTCCTTCCAGGGTTTCACGATTATTCCGCATTGATCAGGTTTAAAACAGCATAGCATGAAAAAATTAGATTGGAAATCCATGCGGATATAACCGGCGGAAGCATTCCGCCGTATCCCAACGATAGACAAAAGCTATGGAAAACCCAGTAAAGAAACACCAAAAGCGCTCCAAAGCCGATACTGACGGATGGGCCTTCTCGGCTTTTACGCTTAACGGCAATTCCGATACCCATGATACACACAATGATAGATAAAATAGGATAAGCAAACCGAGCATGGAAGTCTACTCGAAAGGCGGTCGCATCGTATCCTTCCGCTTCGACTTCGCGAATATATCTAAAAAGCTCCGCGATATTCATCTCCTCTGATTTTTTAAAAGCGCGCATCAGATCTTCCGGCAAAAATTCAACTGCCTCAGCTTTCTGCGCATGAAACTGCACTTTGTAATTATCCGTTTCGGTGTCCAGCACCTGCTCCATGCTATCATAAAACACCCATTCGCCTTTGGCATACGAACCGCGGTTGGCATCGACTCTTCTGGAAAGTTTAAAATCGTCATCAAAAAAATTCAGGATGACACCTGAAATCGAATGGTTTTGAGGATTAAAGTACTGAATAAAATAAATAGCGCGATGCCCCTTGATCCAGATATTCTTTTGCTTGGAAGTCAAGGTGGGTTTATTTTTAACTTCCATCAGCCAAATTTTGTTGGCTTTGCTGATGGTAATGGGAACCATAATTTCAGATAGGCAAAAAAGCAAAATACTCAGTAAGACGGCAATGGTCAGGACCGGACGCAGCAGATAGTAGACGCTGACACCGCCGCTTTTGAGCGCAATGATTTCATTGTTTTTGTTCATCAAGCCAAAGGCGATCAAAATGGCTAACAGGATGGCGACCGGGGTGATTTGAGTGATGATCTGGGGAAGTTTTAATTGAAGATATCGCAGCAGTCGTGAGATCGGCAACCCGGCTTCCAGGAAGTTGTCGGCCTTATTAAAAAATTCGACGATGATATAGAGCCCCACCACAACTGCTAAAACAACCAACAGGCTTTTAAGTATCTCCCGGGCTAAATATTTATCAACAATTGTCATAAGCTATATTGACCTGTCGGGAACTGCGTCCGAAATGGAATGTTGGAATACCGGGGACGCAGTAAAGCTTTAGCGCTATATTGGAATAATGAGACAAAGGGGCTTGGGACACTGAGATACGTCTTTTACTGCAAAACAAAACCCCATTATTCCAGCATTCCATTATTCCATCTTCACGTTAAAAATTGAAACTTCCGAGAAATTCTATATTATCATGGTACTGCAAACTGCCGAGGTACACCATTAACGTGCCCATTTGAACAATAGCCGCTGGAGCCGATCATAAATCACATCGACTTTCAGGGTGCGTTCATTTGCCGTCCGAATTAGAAAATAAACGCCCATCCCGCCTAAAACAAAATTGGGAAGCCACATCCCGATCGCAGGCGGATAGGCTCCCGTTTCACCATATATTTTGCCAATGGACATTAGCAGGTAATAAAACAAATAAAAGACGAGCCCTAAAAACAAACCGAAGGATCGCTTGGCTGATCTGGATTGCACGCCCAGCGACACGGCCAGCAGCCCAAGCGCAAAACAGCCGAATGGAACTGCAAATCTGCGATGCAGTTCGAGCTGGGCTCTAAAGTAGCGGCTGTCTTCCGCATTCGAGCTTTTGACAAACCGGCTCAAATAGCCCGTGTTCATTTCTTTGGGTCGCTTGGGCTTTCGTTTTTTTTGGGCTCCAGCCCTGTCCATTGGCAGGCTGATATCATAACGATTAAACTGGATCGAATGCGCAGCTTTATCTTTTAGGTTGGTCTGGTGGATGCTGCCATTGAAAAGCCTTAAATGCGAAACGGCACGTTCAGGTTCATGAAAAATTTCACCCTGGGGGGCAATCACCGTATTGACCCGATCGGGCTGCCGTTTATCCTCAATAAATACATCGACCAGTTTTTTATTTTTTGAATCGATTTTATTCACATAGATTACCACATCACTGAAACTATCATTGAAGATTCTCTCCTTCAGCCCGATCGTGACATTCGATGACACAATTTGCCGGGTCAACTCTCTCAGAGCGGATCGGCCCCTAGGCTGACCATAAACGGACATCACCATGGTCATCACAAAACCGATAAAACAAAAAGCAAATACCGGTGCAAGCAAAGTGTAAAGGCTGATACCACCGGTTTTTATTGCCAGAATTTCGTTTTCATTGGATAAGCGCAGAAATGTCAATAAGACGGTGATCATAACCGATATCGGTATGACAAAAATTAAAAGAAAAGGCATTTGATAAAAGATCATCAGTAATACGGTTGTCAGATTGATATTGTAATTGACAATCCAGTTGGTAATTTCGATTAATTGCGCCATTAAAAAAATAAAAGTGAAAAACAGTACATTGACCCCAAAGGGTACGAGGAATTCTTTAAGGATATAGCGGTTTATGGTGGAAACGATTTTCATCTTTTTAAGCTTAACCGATACCGGTTGGTGGGGAGGCAAAACTTGGATGCATCACAGAATAAAGAGAAGCCAGCGAAGATATGACACCTTAGTTAGAATCGGGACGGAATTGATTTGATCATCCAAGCGTGGCCATGAGTTCAGCCTCGGCAACGACATTGTTTTCAACAAGGGCTTGGCCGGATGCCTTTACAACCTTTGACCGGAATTTTAGAATCTGAACTTCAAATATAAGCTGATCACCGGGCACAACGGGTTTTCTAAATTTAACTTTATCCATCCCCATAAAAAAGACCGGGGCACCACGCTTTTCGGCAGGCATGGATTCAAGCGCGAGGACGCCGGCCGTTTGGGCCATGGCCTCAACAATGAGGACACCCGGCATAATCGGAAAGGTTGGAAAATGCCCCTGAAAAAAAGGTTCATTAATCGTTACATTTTTCAGGGCGGTGATCTTTTCACCGGGAATCAGATCCAGTATTCTGTCAACCAGGATAAATGGGTAACGATGCGGCAAAAATTCCATAATGGCCTGGATGTCATATGTTTTTTCCAATTTTTCCTCCTGAAATGCGGTAACAATAGGATGCCGGATTGGCCGCTAAAATCAATTCCCAGACTTCTTTGCGAAATTGTCATTCATCTTTTTTATGAGCTCATCGGTAATGTCAATCGAGTCCGGCGCATACATCACGCTATCACTCCTTATGATAACCAGATAGCCTTCATTCTTCCCGATCTCTTCAGCAAGCGCATACACGTCTTTGATTATTTTATTCACCAGTCTTTTTTGAAGTTCTTGCGATTCTGTTTTATATTTCTTTTCAAGTGTTTTAAAATCGTTTATTCTGATTCTATATTCTCTTTCCCTTTCTTCACGTTTCTCTTTACTCATCACCATCGACTCGCGCTCAAACTGCTTGCGGAGCGTATCTATTTCGGCGCCTTTTTCATTCAGATCCTGCAACATTTTATCCCCCTGCTCTTTAATTTCTGCCTGGGCGGCTTTTCCGGGATCGGATGCACTCATAACCCGCTGCATATTCAAAATACCAATTTTGGCGACATCGGCCGCATCTGCCGAATTGAGCCCGAAAAAACTGAAAAAGGAAACTAAAAATATCAAACCGTATTTGGGTATTCGCATGCTTTTCCCCCTGTATATTTGAATAGATTGTTGATACATGAATTTTTCACCATAAAGATTCTGATCTATCTTCATGAACTCCTGAATGTTATAGAATTAGGCGCTCCATCCGACGAAGCGGAGCAAAATTTAATTAATAATTATATTGCCACAACCGACGTCCCCTTACCAGGATGACGCCATTGAAAACTCCCATTGGCCGGTCCCCGAATCACTGTCCTTTTGATCGAGAATATATCCGTATTCAATGTCGATGGGCCCCATTGGCGAAAGCCAGCGAATGCCGCCCCCCGCACTTTGCCGCAAATCCGACGGGTTAAATTCGATATCGTCTCTCTCTTTATAAATCCTGCCGGTGTCAAAAAATAAAACACCGTGCACGCCCACGTCTTTTATCAGCGGAAAGACCAGTTCAAAATTAAACTGCACCATCGCATCACCACCAATGCTGCGGCCGTCATCATCTTCGGGGGCTAAGTCTTCGCGTTTAAATCCCCTCAGAGATCCGATGCCACCCATATAAAATTTTTCATAATCGGGCAACTTTTTTTTCCTGATGTCAGTAATATAGCCCGCTTTGGCGTGGGCCACAGCGACAAAATCCCAGACCAGCGGAAAGTACCATCCGGTCTCGGCGATGTATTTCATAAACCCGATATCACCGCCAAGGCCGGCAAATTCAAATGAAAAGCTGTTGAGGGCGCCCCGGGTGGCAAGAAAACCTCTGTTCCTCGAGTCATATTTCAGTTTCGTATCTACACTGCTTTTAACATTTTTGCCTCGCAGGTCTTTGATTGAATCAGAAGCGGTATCATCGATATTTCTGATGTCCGATAGATCATAGAGATAATTTACAAAAAATCGGGTATAATCAAAAACAGGATAACCAAGGCCGAGACTGCCCCCGAAGGTGTCCTTATCATAATCGTCAAAATTGTATATCCAGTTATAAAGCTTAACAGTTCCAGTCAATGGAATATCATAGATGTAAGGTTCGGTAAAACTTAAGATAACCTTTTGGGTTTTGCTGCCCAAGACACCTTGCAGCGATAGGATTTGCCCTCTTCCGAACAGGTTGCGCTCCGAAATTTGGGCCGTCCCGAACAGGCTCTCAACATTTCCATAGCCCGCACCAAAACTAAAGGCGCCGGTTGATTTCTCGCTGACATCAATATTTAAAACCATCTTGTCGTCAGTACTGCCCCTGGCGGTGTCCACTTTAACATCCTCAAAATAATCCAATCTCTGAAGATTGGATATGCTGCGTTTCAGTCGGGATGAACTGGTTAGCTCCTGCTCATATACCCGTAACTGCCTGCGAATGACTTTATCGCGTGTTTTGGTATTGCCGGAAATGATAATTTCTTCATAATAGACCGGCTTGCCCTTTTCAATACTAAAGGTAATATCGACCACCAGGTCTTTCGGGTTCCGTTTTATCAACGGCGCCACATCCACAAAGGCATACCCCTCATTCGAATATAGATCGGTAAGAGTCAAAACATCGGTTCTTAAAACTTCGCGGTTATAAAGCTCCTCCCCGGTGATTTTAACTTTTTTAAGTAAGTCTTCTTCTTCTAAAATCAAGTCACCGGCAAAGGTTACCTTGCCGACCTTGAACGGCGGTCCCTCGTCTATTTTTATGGTAATAAAAATTTCATTTCCCTTGAATTCGACCTGCGGCTCGCCCACCTGAGCGTCAATATAACCCGAATTGTGATAAAATGCTCTAATACGGGCGGCATCCTGTTCAAGATTATCTTCATCTAAATCTCCGGCATCGGAAATCCACGAAAGCAAACTTTTTTCCGAAGTGGCCATTTGTCTTTTCAGTTTTTTATCTGAAAATGCCTGGTTGCCTTCAAATATGATTTTTTCTATTTGAAACTTTTCCCCCTCCTCAATAATATATTCCACATCAGCCTGGTTTTCTTTGCGTTCATAAATTTTGTAATCAACACTGACATTATGGTAGTTTTTTTCCTTGTAAAGGTCCTCTATTCTGCTCATGTCATTTTGAATCACATTGACATTCAGAATTGAGCCCCGTTTTGAGGAAACGACCTCCCGGATCTCGTCACTATCAAATGCCCACATATTGCCGCTGATCCGGATAGAGCGCAAAGTCGGCTTTTCCTTCACCCTAAACGTGACTTTATTTCCATCGGGCTGTGTTTCGGATTCAATCTGTATATCATCGAAATACCCCATGGCATAAATTGCTTTGAGATCTTCCGAAAGGCTCTTCAGATTGTATATGTCTCCGGGTTGGGTTTTGACAACCCTTTTTATGGCATCCACCTCAATGCGCTGGTTGCCCGTCACTTCAACCGTAAGGACTTGCTGGCGTTTAAATATTTTGGATCCCAGACTTCGCGCAAGCTTTTCCACCGTCGGGGGCAGATTCTCGATTCCGCTGCCTTCGGCTGTAAAAATACCGGGCGCTTTTCCGATCGCGGATTCAAACAATTTTAGATCCAAACTGAACTGCTGGCCGATCCAGGTTAGACTGCCCCAGACCATATAATCCGCCCCGGTCTGCTGGCTGAGTTTTTTTATTTCTTCAAGATTCGAAATCCGCTGCCGCCATTGTGGTTCTGAGGCCGCATCCAGCACCAATACTCTGGCACCGGCCTGTTCAAGGGATGCTTTTAGGGCGCCGGGCAGGTCGGATTGCAAATACGAAAAATCTTCCTGGGCAAAGATTTCAAAAGGCAATATAACGACGTTAACCTGTTGCTGACTGTTCGCAGGTATCAGGAACAATCCCAATACCGCCGCAAGAATCAAACAGAGTATTTTCATGGTATACGTCTTTAATGAATGCCTGGCCACAAGCTTGCAAGATTATCCGATTGCACGATTTTGCAATTACACGATCAGCCGGGGTGTTTTCACTGCGCTTAGGAATTTCTAAAAAATCATTGAAAATGTGAGAGATTATTTAAGGTCTGAGTTTTGTCTCGATTATGGAATAGCCTCAATCATGGAATAATGGAATAGTGGAATGATGGAATAATGGTTTTTTGACGGATAGTTTCCACTTTTAATTTTATCATCCGGCCGATTATTGCCACTAACCCAACAGTCCAGTATCCTCTCCGAGCAGCAGATTTTATGGGCTGGAGGTCAAAACCATTATAGCGCTATAGCTTCACTGCGCGTCCAATATTCCAGCATTCCAACATTCCAATGGGGGCGAAGCCCCCTAGTTTACATTCTGCAACTGCCCTTCAATAATCGTAACGCATCGCGACATAAAGGATGCGAGTTCCATATTATGGGTCACCACAACCAGGGTCATTGAAAATTCCTGATTTAATTCCAGCAACAATTGATGCACCTGATCGCTGTTCTTCTTATCCAGGTTCCCGGTCGGCTCGTCCGCCAGAAGAATGGCGGGTTTTAAAACCAGCGCTCGTGCCAGCGCCACGCGTTGCTGCTCACCACCGGAGAGTTTGCCGACCCGATGAAGCAATCGGTCCTGCAACCCCACCCGGACCAATATCTCTTCAGCGGCTTTGTTTGCCTGCGGTTTGCTGAAACCATTAATCAATGCCGGCATCATGGCATTTTCCAGAGCGCTAAACTCAGGCAGCAAATGATGAAACTGAAAGACAAAACCAATGGCCTTATTGCGAAATGCAGCCAGTTTGGCGTCATCGTAAAGGAATACATTTTCTCCCTGAAACATCAGGGTGCCATGATCGGGACGATCAAGGGTTCCCAGAATGTGCAGAAGAGTTGACTTGCCGATTCCGGATGGGCCGACAATCGCCACAGTTTCCCCGACATCCAGATCAGCGTTGATGCCTTGCAAAACATCAATACGGACACCTCCGTTTCGAAAACTTTTCGTCAGATCCCTGCCGGTGATCAACCTGGCCGATGAAGCGTCATTGCGGCCGGTTGCATTACCGGGGTTAATTTTTTCGGGTGGGCCGGAGTTAGCCATAACGAATCGCCTCTACCGGATTGAGTTTGGATGCTTGACGCGCCGGATAAAGGGTTGCCAGAAAGCATATTATCATCGCAGCCGATACAATTCCAATCACCCACCAAATTTCGACTTTCACCGGCAGCGTTGTCGTAAAATAATAAATATCGCCGGTCAGCTCATAAATATCGTAATGCTTGAGCCCCCAGCAAAGTAACAGGCCCAGGCACAACCCCAGCACGGTTCCGATCGAACCGATAACCATTCCGCTAAAAACAAAAATTTTACGAATGCTTTTGGCGGTCGCGCCCATCGCCTTCAGGATAGCAATATCCCGCGTTTTGCCCATGACCAGCATAATCAGGCTGCTGGCAATGTTAAAGGCCGCAACCAAAACGATGAGAATCAAGATAATCGCCATCACATAGCGTTCCATTTTCAGGGCCCGAAACAGATTTTTATTCATCTGCATCCAGTCCCTGGCCGAGTATGGAAAACCGAACTTTGAAATAAGCCTTTGGGCGATATCCCGGGCCTTGTAAATATCGGTAACCCGGATATCAATCCCGGTTACGGAATCGCCCATACGCAGCATTTTCTGGGCGTCCTTAAGATGAATAAACGCAAAGGTTTGGTCATATTCATACATGCCGGACTGAAAAAAGCCGGTGACCTGAAACTGCTTCATGGCCGGGATGTGCCCGATGGGAGACAGCATGCCGCGGGGCGACATCAGATGAATCATTTCGCCTTCAATCACACCCAGGTTGCGGGCCAGCTCTTTGCCCAAAATGATACCCGGGGCTTTACGAGCGGATTTTTCAGGGTCAGGCTGCGCCGAGGTATCCTTTAAATCCACCCCCTCGAGGGTTTTCATCACCCGGCCGGCCGTTTGGGGATCGATTCCTCTGACGACAGCGCCGATGGCGCCTGATTTAGAGCGCAGCATCCCCTGGGTAATAA